>JABFSU010000087.1 GCA_013140455.1 Nitrospira sp.
CGCTGGTTGATGCGACCGACGACGATGATGATAAAGATGCGGACATGCTCAGGCCGAAACGCCAGAGTGCCAAGCCCATCGAGCAGCTGCTGACCGAAGGGCAGGAATTGATGGTCCAGATCTCCAAAGGACCGATCGGGACGAAGGGGCCACGGGTGACGACCTACGTGTCGCTCCCCGGCCGCTACCTGGTCTTCATGCCGAACGTCGAGCATATCGGGGTTTCCCGCCGGATCGCGAAGGATGAGGAGCGCGCCCGATTGAAAGACATCATGCGCCGGGTTCGTCGTCAGGGATGCGGCTATATCGTGCGCACGGTGAGCGAAGGCGTCAAGGAAGACGAATTGAAATCCGACGTGGATTTCTTGCATGTGCTGTGGCAAGACATTCTGACCAATCGGGAAAAACTGGGTGCGCCGGCGTTGCTGCACACGGATTTGAGCCTCAGCTTTCGCGTAGTGCGCGATCTGTTCGGGAGGAAAGTGGACCGCCTGTGGATCGATTCGCGTCAGGAGTATGATGCCGTTCGAGACTTCGTGCAGCGGTTTTCTCCGGAGCAGACATCCCGCATTCATTTCTATGACAAGGATGAAAGCCTCTTCGACCATTTGGGCATCGAGCAGGAGATCACTCGTGCGACGAGCCGGAGAGTCTGGCTGAAATCCGGAGGTCACTTGGTGATCGATCATACCGAGGCTATGACGGTTATCGACGTCAATACGGGGCGATTTGTCGGCAAACGCGATCAGGAAGAGACGATTCTCCGCAATAATTTGGAAGCGGCCAAAGAAGTGGCCTACCAGATGAAGCTGCGCGGGATCGGCGGTATTATCATCGTCGACTTTATCGACATGGAACGGGAGAAGAATCGGGACAAGGTCTACCACGCGCTGGTGGACGCCATGGCGTCGGACAAAGCGCGGACCAGAATCTCGAGAATTTCTGACCTCGGACTGATTGAAATTTCCCGCGAGCGTGTTCGCGAAGATCTTCTTCGATCCCTGTCCGAGCCTTGTCACTACTGCGAAGGCCGCGGCTATACCAAGTCTCCGACGACGGTGGCGTACGAGATTTTTCGTGAGATCCGGAAGATCGGCGAATCGGGAGAAAGTCAGCGGATCGTCATTGGCGCTCATCCCAGCGTTGCGGGGCTTCTTCAGGACGAAGAGCGGCAAGGCCTAGAGATGTTAGAGCGTGAATGTTCGGCGAAGATCATCATCACGCCGGACAGTCAGTTGCATCTTGAGCAATATGACCTTGTCACGTTGTAGGTGCGCAGCGGTCTGAGCAGCATGCGGTTCTAGTTCGATCGTGGTGTCAGGGGTGCGTGCGTCCTTGCCACGCATATGCATTCAGTTTCATGCGGCTCTCTCGCGCAGGCCCGTTTGAATGGATTCCACTCAACTCACGTCCTGGCTTCTGCTCCAGTCGATTGACGGAGTCGGAGATCGCACCGTCCTCAAATTAGTGCAGGCGTTTGGGACTCCGGCAGGTGTGTTGGCCTCCCCCGTAGGAGACCTGACACGCGTCGGGTGCGGTGGCGAACTTGCTGAGGCGATCAGGCGAGGGCCTGCTCTCAACGTCCGTCATCTTGTCGACCGCCAGGTGAAGCTGGTTGAACGGCTCGATATTCATGTCATCACACTGACCGATTCCTTGTATCCGAAGCGGTTGAAGGCTATTTCCGACCCGCCGCCATTGTTGTATTACACGGGTGCGCTTCATGAACAAGATGGGATGGCTCTGGCGATCGTCGGGGGACGATCTGCCACCACCGCTGGAAAGGCCATTACGGAAGAGATTGCCCAGGAGTTAGCCAGAGGCGGCTGGACAATTGTCAGTGGGATGGCACGGGGGATCGATGCCGCAGCCCATCGCGGTGCGTTGGCGGGGAAGGGCCGCACGATTGCGGTTCTCGGCTGCGGAGTGGATCAGACGTACCCGCCGGAACATGATCAATTGCGCAGGCAGATTGAGGCGCAGGGGGCGGTATTGGCGGAACTCCCGGTGGGCTCGTCGCCACAGAGCCATCATTTCCCGAGACGGAATCGGATCATCAGTGGTCTATCGGTCGGGGTGCTCGTGGCGGAAGCGGCGATGAACAGCGGATCGCTCATTACGGCCAAGTTGGCGTTGGAGCAGGGACGCGACGTGTTTGCCCTTCCGGGGTCCGTCAAGGAAGCGCGGTGCCGCGGGTCGAATGGATTAATCAAGGAAGGCGCCAGATTGATCGAGTGCGCGGCGGATATGATGGAGGAGTTGCTGCCGCAAGTGGAGCCCGCTCTTCGCATTCGCGCGATGGTGGGAGCGGGTGACTCGTCGATGCTCGCAGGATTGGGGCCGGACGAACAGCGTATCTACGAGGTGCTTTCTCGTGAGGCGCAATCGGTTGATGTCGTGATCGAGCGGACAGGGCTCACCGCGGCGCAGGTTACTGCCACGATGCTGGCGCTGGAGCTCCGCGGCTATGTGCGACAACTTCCCGGCCCGCAATATCTGCGTCGATAACGTGCGGGTGAATGTATTCCAGTTGCAGGATGTTGAAAAGTTTGGTACGTGATGGGAAGACGTGTGATTCGAATAGGGAGATGTTATGGCGAAATCGTTAATCATCGTTGAGTCGCCGACCAAGGCGAGGACGATTACGAAATATCTTGGCCGCGGGTATACCGTGATGGCCTCGGTCGGCCATATCAAAGACCTCCCGACGAGCAAGTTGGGCGTCGATCTCGAACATGATTTTGAGCCGCAGTACGTCACCATCAAGGGCAAGGCCAAAGTGCTGGCCGATATCAAGAAGAAAGCCGAAGAAGCCGACAAGATTTTCCTGGCGCCCGACCCTGATCGGGAAGGGGAGGCGATTGCCTGGCATCTGGAGCAGGAGTTGCTCGGTAAGTCCAAAAAGAAAAAAGGCGGAAAGATCTTTCGAGTCTTATTCAACGAGATCACCAAGACGGCGGTCAAGCGCGCGCTTGAGTCTCCCGGTGAAATCGATATGAATCTCGTCAACGCGCAGCAGGCCCGTCGTATCCTGGATCGCATCGTCGGGTATCAAGGCAGTCAATTGCTGTGGAACAAAGTCCGGCGCGGGCTCAGCATGGGGCGCGTCCAGTCGGTTGCCATGCGTTTGATTTGCGAACGCGAAGCAGAACGGGAGGCCTTCAGGACCGAAGAGTACTGGTCGATCAGCGCGTTGTTGTCCGGCGCCAATCCTCCCTCCTTCGAAGCCAAGCTCCATAGCATCAATGGGGAAGCCGTTTCGATCGAGAACGGTGAGCAGGCGGCTCGGGTCGTCGAGCACGTTCAAGGGAAAACGTTTGTCGTCGAATCCATCGAGCGCCGGGAGAAAAAGCGGAACCCGGTTGCGCCGTTCATCACCAGCCGTCTCCAGCAGGAAGCCTCCCGGAAGTTGCACTTCTCCCCCAAGAAAACCATGACCCTTGCGCAGCAGCTCTACGAAGGCATGGAGATCGGGGCTGAAGGGGCTACCGGTCTGATTACCTATATGAGAACCGACTCGCCGCGCATTTCCAATGAAGCGATGACCGAAGCACGGGAAGTCATCCAGGCAAGGTTCGGGTCGGAATATCTTCCGGCAACGCCCAACATCTATAAGACCCAGAAGGCCGCCCAGGAAGCACACGAAGCCGTCAGGCCCACCTCGGCAGCTCGGGATCCGGAATCGATTCGCCAGTATCTCGACCAGGATCAATACAATCTCTATAAGTTGATCTGGAATCGATTCATCGCGTCGCAAATGGTGCCGGCTATTCTCGATGTGACCCGGATCGATTCGACCCCGATGGGTACGCCGGTGAAGTATGGTTTCCGTTCCACCGGAACGGTCGTCAAATTTCCTGGCCATACGATCGTCTATATGGAAGGCGTCGATAAGGAGCTTCCGACCGAAAAGCCGAAAGCCGATCAGGAAACGGACGACGACAGTGATCGTCAACTGCCGGCGCTGTCCGAAGGAGAGCAGCTGCGGTTGGTTCAGCAGGAAGGGGAATCGGCGATCGGACTGACGTCAAAGCAGCACTTCACTCAGCCGCCTCCCCGTTACAATGAAGCCCTGTTGATCAAGGAACTGGAAGAGAAGGGAATCGGCCGCCCCTCGACGTACGCAGCGATTATCTCCACGATCCAAGACCGCAAGTACGTGGAAAAGACCGAGGGACGTTTGGTGCCGACGGAAACCGGCAAGACCGTTCACGATTACTTGATGAAGGGGTTTCCCGAGTTGATCAATGTGGACTTCACCTCGCAGCTTGAAGAGCAGCTCGACGAAGTGGAAGGGGGAACGAAGCCATGGGTGACGGCGGTGCGCGATTTCTATACGCCGTTCACAAAGGAACTTGAGCGGGCGAAGACGATCCCCGGGCCGAAGGATACGGTGGAGCCGCCGACGGATGTGCCCTGTGAAAAATGCGGAAAGATGATGGAGATCAAGTGGGGTCGAAACGGCAAGTTCTTGGCTTGTCCGGCCTATAAGGCTGATCCTCCCTGCAAGAACACGCAGAATTTCCAGAAACTCGAAGACGGCACGATCAAGATCGTCCCGAAGATCGAACTGACGACCGATCAGAAGTGCGACAAGTGCGGCAGCGGCATGGTGGTGAAGACCGGGCGGTTTGGCAAGTTCATCGCCTGTTCAGCCTATCCCGAATGCAAAACCACCAAACCGCTTGCGCTTGGCGTGAAATGTCCGCAGCCGGATTGTGGCGGAGACCTCGTTCAGAAGCGCACCAAGAAAGGACGATCGTTCTTTGCCTGCGGGAACTATCCGAAATGTGAGTATGCGCTTTGGGATCGTCCTATTAACAAGACCTGCCCGACATGCCAGGCCCCATTCCTGATCGAGAAAGTCAGCAAGCAGGCCGGGCGGAGTGTGCAGTGCCGCAACGAGGAGTGCGGCTATCGCGAGGCCGGATAGCTGCAAACGGCTTTCAGTAGGCTGCTAGTCTCCGTGCGTGTCGCGGGCCGACTCTTCTCCCGTCGAAATTGAGAAGCAGACTCATCGCATTCGACTCTCCTCCCATCTCAGTCAGATTCTCCTTGGTTGACGGCCGCCTGGCCGCGGACGATAATGAAGTCATTCGTGTGGCTTCATCCGATAACGCTGAGCCCCTGATCTGAGGGCCTACCCACATTGTGAAAGGGGGGACAAACTATGAAAGCGAAAGAAGGCGTCATCAACGTGCTGAACAAGATTTTGACGGCGGATCTGACCGCCATCAATCAGTATTTTGTGCATGCCAAGATGTGCGAGAACTGGGGCTTTGAACGGCTGCAGCATAAGGTGCGCGAGCGCAGCATCGATGAAATGAAGGATGCCGACGAGCTCATCGGGCATATCCTCTATCTCGAAGGTGTGCCGAATGTGCAGCGAATGAATACCGTGCATGTCGGTGAGACGGTGCCGGAACAGTTTAAGCTGGATCTGAAGGCCGAACAGGAAATGCTGGCGTTGCTGAATGAAGGAGTCGTGCATTGCGTGAAGGTGACCGATTTCACGACCCGGCATATGTTGGAAGAAATGGCGAAAGACGTCGATGCCCACATCGACTGGATTGAAACACAGATGGAAACGATCAAGCAGGTCGGCCTGGAGATGTATCTTGCCGAGCAGATCAAGAAGGATAGCTAGTTCAGGTTACGCGAATAGTCAGAGCGATAAGAAAAAGGGAATGCCATGAAAGCCAAAGAGGGGATTCTGGAGAATTTGGGGACGGTGCTCACGGCCGAATTGACGGCGGTGCATCAGTATCTGCTCCATGCAGAGCTGTGCCGGCATTGGGGCTACGAGCGATTGGCGGAGAAGTTTCAACATCTCTACACCGAAGAAGTCACTCATTCGTCGCAGTTGGTTCGTCATATGTTGTATCTAGGCGGCCAACCGGATGTCGGGACCTTGGATGTTGTGAAGGGTGGCCGGTCAGTACAAGATCTTTTCGAGACCAATCTGGCATTTGAGCGGGAAGATGTGGAGATGTTGCGGAAGGCGATCGTCCAGGCTGTGAAGGTTGGTGATTTTACCACCCGGCATAAGTTGGAAGAGATGGTGGTGGATTCAGAAGAGCATGTGGATTATTTTGAGCGGCAACTCGCCACAATCGCCCAGGTTGGGCTGACAGGGTACCTCGCCGAGCAGATTAAACGGTAACGGTTTGCTCCGCAGTAGGCTCATCGAGACGGTTAGGCCGTCTGTATCTCTCGAAGCCGGCCGGTAGTGACGAAAGGGCAGGTGGGGTAACCCCACCTGCCCTTTCGTCAAAGTTGAAACGGTGAGCTGATTCCTGTTTTGCCTAGTTCAAAGGTGGAACCACTCCGGCCAAGGTCAGCAGATCCGTCATCCGAAACTCGCCGGGCGTCGCCGACGGGAGCGTTGGACGCCAATGCCGCTCGCTTGCCAGGTAGGACGATCGGTCGGCCCGCAAAATTCCGATAAACACTTCTCCGACGATGCGACCGCCTACGGGTCCAAGTTGTTCGCCGTTTTCCAGCAGTTCCGCCTCTTTCAAAATGTAATACCAGAGTGGTGTACTGCGGTCCATGCCGTAAGGCTGTAGTTCCGTCAATTGCGCCGGCGTCAGTGTGCGGACGCCCATGACTCGGGCGATGGCCTGTCCGGATGGCAATCCGAAATTGACGTGGCGCATCAGATTGCGCGATGCCAGCGACTGTACCCCATCCGACGGCATGCCGGGAGCCGGACCACGGGAACCCAGCAGATGCATCAACACACTGGACAGCTTCGTGTCGATTTTCTTGTTCGGCCGGACGTTGCCGTCGCCGAAATTAAAGAAGGTCTGCCAATCGACGAACCGGCGGGGCGCACGTTTCCCTCCGCGGAGATCGCCCGGATCGGGATCGTTCGGGTCGAAGCTGTCGTCGAAGGCGAAGGCAAAGAACGGAGAGCCGCCGTCGGGGCCGAAGTTCAAGCGATAGCTCGGCCGCACCTGCGAGTGGCCGAACCGGTAGGCCGCTACGGCCCACTCGATGGGGATCAAGGCGGCCCGGTCTCTCTCACGATCGCGGAACCGGTCGGAAGAGAAGGGATCGTCGATGGTGTAAAAGCGTGTGCCATTGCGGAGGATATCCCTTACGAGCTCCTGCCCGATCGTCAACGGGAGGAATTCATTCAGGACGATCCATTGGTAATGCCAGCGCACCTGGCGCTGTGCCATCTGGAAGATTCGTTCAGAGGATGCACCGGCCAGTGTGGGAGTAGCCCGTAAGCGGTCGACCACCGCATTGTGGAAGCGGAGCATCGCCAGATGGAGTTGACTGATCACCACATTTTCATCATTCCGACCGTCTCCGATCAAGGCGGTGTTGTTTCCGTCGCGAGGCAGATCGTACCGCACTGCACCTTTCCGTGAGACGGTTTCCGATCCAGGGATAACGTCCACACGGAACTTAATGTCCCCGGAACTCCGGTCGTAGAGTTCCGGCGATCCCTCCGGTCCGTTTCCGTAGACGCTATCCAGATCGAAAGCCGCTGTGCGGAAATTCGTCGTCCGCCGAGGATCGGTCCGTTCCATCAAAGGAGATCGGGGATCGAGCGTGAGATCGTGATCGATAAACTGGCCAAGAAACGTCACCCCTGCCGTCATCGTGGGGTTATCCGGGTTATTGGGGCTATGGACGGCGGGGTTGAGGATGGATTGAATCGGGTCGGTGTGGAGATCCATGGCATCGATCGGTCCACCCAGGGTTCCATGCCGCTTGGCCTGCTCGCGCATCTCGTCGGTTGCCGGTGCGAAGGGGTTCAGGCCAGGAAACATCCTGGTAAAGGTATTCTCTGAGGATCGTGTCCGTTCCTGCGCTGATGC
>JABFSU010000003.1 GCA_013140455.1 Nitrospira sp.
GAATCAAAATAGTAGTATGGCATCCTGTCACACCCTCCCCTTCATGATCAGGGCGGCCAGGGGCCCCTGGAGTTTTGAGAGTCGATCCTGCAGCTCGTCCAGCGGCACTTCCTCATACCCCTGCTTGCGCAACGTATCGGCCAGGTTGCCTTGATTGAACGACGCGGTGTCGTCCTTCAGCCGATCGCCCAGCTTGCGCTTGGCCAACCGGCTCGACAGTTTCCGTCCGGGCTTCGTCAGCCCGCGTCCGCGGCTCCGTGGGGCGCGGCCCATCGATTTCTCTGTAGACTGTGTCACAGTGCTGGTGTCCTCCTCGTTAAAATGGGCGTGGGCTCGATAATGCCGGATTCGCCGGTGTGGATTCTCTCGGGCACCCGGCCGGTGATGACGCCTGGGCCGGCAATGACGCCTCTCCAAATACATGAGATGCGATCGCTTTGGCAAGGTCTGACGAAAATTCCTGTTGAATAACCCGTAGGGCTTTCGCAGTGGCTTCGCGATCGGACAGATGCCCTTCCTTCCCGCCACGCGATACCGCGCCGACCACACGCTGCGTCGAGGACTCCACCACATCGAAGTCACTGCACCACCGCACATACTTAAATTGCGGATCGCGCACATCGATCGGCCAGATACGCACGGTGCCACGCACCAGCAATTCGCTGCCGGCGTGTTGGGTGGTCACGTGCAATCCCTCACGAATGAGCCCTTCCGTGAGCGAACCTTGGATCGGCTCAGCATGATCCCCGGTCACCTCGACCGCGAGCACCAGGTTCGTCGAAAGAAATTGATCCAGTTCATTCGACAATTCATTCACACGATACGCTGCCGGAGTCCCCTGGCCGGAGGAACGGATGACGCGTAGATCCGCGTTGTACGCGTCACGCATCACAAGATTCCTTGTGGCACGCCGGAGATCCCGCACTTTCGTCAACTTGTCGGTGGTCTGCCTCGCTTCGAGCAGATCGGTTTCAATCGTCCGATCCAGCTCGCGCATCTTGTCCATCATCGCCGCTTCGCCCTGACCGCGATGCATCCCCGCTAAGACATAATGCATCCCCTGATGCCGGTCGTACCAGGTATCGAGAACCTTTACGTTCTCGAGTACCTTGTCGGTTGAAACATTCGTCACCTGATCAAGCGTCAACCGTCGTTCGGTATTCGTCGATCCCCGGTTTTCGACGAGGAGATACGACTCCCAATCCTTCGCCTGCGCCGCGACCTCGGCCTTAAAAATTCTGGAGACGGCGGCGTAAGCCTGATCGGTCGCCGCACTCTTGTTCGTGGCCTGGCCCTGCCCCAGCAGATATTGGCTTGAAGAAAATTCGGCCGCCGCTCCATCCACCCACGCCGGCTTCGATTTCCCCCCAAACCACGTGCAACCCGAGAGGGCCATTCCTGCAATGAACAGCAAGCCCAGCGGCAACACGACCTCACGCCTCAGACTGGCCAGTGCCCTCATTGAATTACCCGTTGGATCATGACCGTCGTTTGTCCCGGAGCCAGAGTGAGCGCGCGCCCGCTCTCCGTCGCCGGATTGTTTCCCCGCCCAACCAGCTGCACCGACGCGGCATACTGCCCGGGATCCACCCATGCTCGCGCGATGTGAATTTCGTCAGGAAGAGTCTGCCAGCTCCGCTTGTCGGCCTCTTCCGAAGCCACCGCCCATCCCTTCGTCAACAGGCTGACGATGAGTCCCACCCAAGGGGCGGCATCTTTGCCGGCCGCCTGCTGGGCCCCGCGTGTGGCTCCTTCGGCCAGCGCAAACTTGACCGCTGCACGAGCCAATGCCTTGACCGTGATGCCGGGCAAACGATCGGAGAGACTCTTATCTGCCAGCGCGGAGATGTTCTGCCCCAACTCTGAGGAAACCCTCACCTGCCGACCGGTCTCGCCAACCAGCGTCAACTGCTCCACAGGCACCTGCGTTTTCTGCGTCACCAATCGAGGCAACGCCACGCGCACGACTCGACCATTGAGGCCATACAAGACACTATCAACACCCCGGTTCTGATGCCGGGGCGACTGAGAAAACCCACGATTCAACAACACGAGCTGCAAGGCATCCAAACTGATTGGCAAGTCAAGAAAGCGGTCCTCCTTACGAGGGGCGCGGCCATTATAACTGATCAACACCACTTGAGCGAGGCCTCGCTGCGCCGCACTGGCCTGCCACACCGTGTCAGGGAAGAGCCGCCGGTACTCCTCAAACTCATTCGTCAAATTGAGCGCGTCAGCGGTCCGCAAGAGATCGGCACGGAGTTGTGTCGGGACCGGCGTGCGCGCCCAGCCTCGGTTGGCTTCATACGCGTCATAGGCCTTCCGGTAGGCAATGAACGCGTTATTCACGTCATCCGTTGCCTCATAGAGAATGCCCGTCAGATATCGGGCAAACCCGTCCTCCCGATAGCTCGCCTTGTCCTTGGCCTTATCCGTGAGCACGTTGAGTCGGTGATCGATCCGGCGGGCTTCCACCAAAGCTTCCTGAAGCTGCCCCTGCGCGGCGTAGTTCAGCGCCTTGACGACATTGATCATCACATGTTCGTAGGGATCGCCTTCATAAAATAAGGCATTGTCATTGGTGAGAAAAGCAGCGGCTTCGGAGCGGACCGTCCTGGTATAGAGCCGTTCCACTTCCTCCTCGGCCTGCTCCAAGACGGCGCTGCTCTGCTGGTAGTCGCCGGCCAATTGCAGCGTCATCCCGCGATCCATGCCGTACAACAGGCGACTCTTCTCTCCGTAGGATTTTTCAGCTTGTTGAACAATCGCGTCTGCCTGCTTGGCATCGCCTGCAGCCAGACTCTGCTCAATCAACAGATAGCGATTAACGGAAGGACCACAGGCGGTCAACAGCAGCAGCCCGGCTAGGACAGCAAATCGAAGGGATGAACGGGCAGCGCGCCACGGCGCCAGAGGACTGTGGGCAACACGTGAGAAGAGAGGGCTCAACAGAGTCCTGGAGCCTAGAAAATGGTTCGCTTCTTTTCGATGACCTTCTTAATCTTCTTCTGCCCGTACCACACCTTGGCATTGCTCTCCAGATCGATCATCTGGAGATCCACTTGATAGAACACGGCTTTGGTCGCGTCCGCTTCGTCGAGGATCGTCGAAATCGTGCCCTTCATCATATAGTCGGCGCCGATTTCTTTTCCGGGAGCCTTTTGCGTATCCTCACGGGAATACATCGCCTGTTCCTTGCGCTCGGTGCGCAGTTCGTCGCGCTCGCCCTTGCCGGCAACGAAGGTGACTTTCTGCGAATTCGTCAGCTCACGCTCAAGGTCGGTCACAAACGTCTGGACGCTGATGTGTTCGTGGCTGCTGTTCAGAATCGTGCCGACCACCACAACAGGCTGGCGATGCTTCGCTTGGGTGAAGTTGCCAAGCCATGGGTAACTGAGTGATTCCTTCACCATGGTCTCGGCCACCATCCGTGAGTCAGTATCGTTCCAGCGCCCGCTCAGGTCAGTGACCACACCGGCATCGATACGCGTCACTTTCGTTTCATGCCCGCACCCCGCCAGAGTCAACACCGCCACCGCTCCCAGCGCCAGCAATCCAGACTTCATCACCATCACACCAGTCCCTCCACTGAAAATCTTCATAGAAAGAGACCGCCAAACCGGCGGGTTATCGCGCCAACCGCTTGTCTTCTTCTTTCTCCAGCCGATCAAACATCTTATCGGCATTCTTCCGGACAAAGTCGCGCACCTGGGCATTCAGCTCTTTCGCCTGCTCCAGATTGTTCTTCATTTCTTCGAGGTTCAGCTTGGTGAGGACGTAATAGGTATTGGTCTTGTCGTCTTTATACCGATCAATCGGACGCACGCCGCTCAGCGTCGCCGTCGTGACCGTCTTGATCGCCCGCTCGACATTCTGCTCTTCCGTGTTTCTGGTGAAGTCGCCGGCTGTCGTCGACGCCGCGTAATCTCTCATCAGATAACCGGTGTACGTTTCAAAGGTCTTGGCAATTTCAGCGCGCGCGCGATTCTCTGCCGTATCCCAGGCCAGAGGCTCGTTCCGCACACCGACCACCGCCCCCACGCCATAGAACGCCTTGCTATCTTTCTCGTTGAACGCTCCCGACCCCTTCTGCACCCACTTTGGAGGGCCACCGCAAGCGGCAAGTCCGACCAAGAGAACAATGGCAAGCCCGGTGCCGGCCAGTCTCGTAAAACGCGCCTGCGATGTAGCCATGCGATCCTCCTTCATAACGGGAATTGATGACGTGGAGCCTCAAACGGTTCGAAAATTCGCGTGAATTCATGCTAACATGCGTCTCTAGTTCAGTCAACGCAACGGCATGTGAACGGTTGACGAGACTGCACGTATTCAATCCACTCCGTGATGAATTTGTAGAGGAGACACACACTGTGGCCGACGTTCAAATAGAAGACGGCATCATTAAGATTGGCAGCCTAGACATTCAGGATCCCAAGGCCGCCGCGGTTCTCGCGGAATACCCGCAAGTACGCTGGCCTGAAATCACCAGACGCGCGTTGAAGATCGGACTGGGCTATCTCAAGGGTGGGGGAAAAGACTAGGGTCTTGAGGGGCCATCGGCCTGACTCACCGCTGTCCGGGCTCGGGAGTCGGTTCCGCCCAACTCCAGATAACGGCGAAACGCTTCGACGGACTTCGCCCGATCCTTTAGATGATCGGCGTAGAGCGTACCGAGCGAGAAATAGACATCCTGATATCCGGCATTGACCTTCAGCGCCTGCAAGAGCGCCTGTTCGGCCTCCTGGAAACTTCCCCGTTTTTCATAGATCAACCCCAGTGTGTAGTACGAGTCAGGGTTCGTGGGCGCGTGCTTGACGGCCAACTGGCCGGCGGTCAATGCCTCTTCAAGATTGGGCAGGATCTCCAACCGGAGATAACTTTTCAGCACATAGGCATCACCGAATTCTGGATTGAATTCAATCGAGCGATTCAGTCGTTCCAAAGCTTCCTCTACGCGCTTCCCCTCCTGGAGCAATGCAAACGCCTGATCGTATTGCGCCCTCGCCGCCTGTTGCCGTTCAGCCGGCGTCTGAGGCCCCGCGCCGAGCACAAACGCTGCTTTGCGCCCTTCGATGAGAATGATATCGCCATCCCCGTCCAGCCTGGCGGATATCGGATGTTGCTGCCCCTGCGTGACGCCGGGAAGTTCTTTCTCAAGATACGCTCCCAACTCGGACGCCATCAGCCAACCATTTTTGTTCAGATCCGCCGCACCCTGTAACCCAGTCAAAAGCGCTTTGACGAACAGACTGGCATCCCCGACACGCTTGGACACTTCTCCCTTATCCCCGGCAGTAATCACCTGCATCGCACGCCGTTCTGTGTCGTCCTCCGGTGACAACCGGCCTTCGAGAGACAATTGCTGAGGTGCCGTGGCTTCCCAGCCCCGGACCGCGGTATCGAGAATGAGCAGGGTGTGTTTCGCCGCCAGGCGTCGGGTAAATTCCTTGAGCTGGTCGAATGTGATGGACTTGGCAACATTATTGATCTGCGCGTCCGACGGAACCAGGTAGCCGAGATCCTTCCCATCGGCATCTTGCGTCATTCCGGAATGCCCCACGTAGAAGAGCACCAGACGATCCATCCGCCCAACCTTGCGCGGCAACATGTCCGACAAGAGCTGCTGCAGATGGCGAAAGCTGGCATCCTTGTCATAGACCTCAACCACTTCGTCGAAGCCCATCTGACGAAAGGCCTGGGCCACAGTCTTGGCGTCCGCCAATGCCCCGGGAATCGATGGGGCCAGCAGATAGTGCTCTACCCCAACGACGACCGCCCATGACTTATAGTAGAGCCCCTCAGGTTTCCCTAACTGAGCGGAGGCGGGAGACGATCCACTCAAACAGGCAAGCAAAAACAGCCCGAGACCAAAACTCACGGCACACAAGTTTCTAGTGAACATAGTTGTGATAGATCGAAGAAATATTCGCATGCCGGCTCCAAGTGAGCCTACCCTCGGGCTGTGACGGCTGTCAAGGAAGCGGCCCGGCCAACCCGTTCATTTCAAAGACTCATTCGCCACAGGATAGATCCCCGTACAAATGTATGGGTTGCAGGGGGAGGCCCCTTTCTCCATAATCATCATATCCGTGCCGAGACGGCTATCGACCGAGGAGGTGTGTGCGTCATGAGTGAGAAGATCGAGACTCTATTGAAGGAAAGCCGAACCTACCAGCCAAGCGCCAAGACCAAAGCCGCCGCCCATATTCAGGATTACGAAACCGAGTATAAGAAATCGATTGCCGACCCCGAGGCCTTTTGGAGCGGAGTCGCCAAGGAACTCGAATGGTTTACACCGTGGAACAAAGTGCTGGAGTGGAACTACCCCTTCGCGAAATGGTTTGTAGGGGCCACCTGTAACATCTCCTATAACTGTCTCGATCGGCACGTCAAAAACGGCCGGAAGAACAAAGTAGCGGTCATCTGGGTCGGCGAGAACGATACCGAGCGCGTCTTCACCTACGGGCAACTCTATCGCCAGGTCAACCGCTGCGCCAACGCTCTCAAGAAGCTGGGCCTGAAGAAGGGCGACCGCGTCACCATTTATCTTCCCAAGGTTCCTGAACAGATCGTGGCCATGCTGGCTTGTGCCCGCATCGGTGTAATCCATAGCGTGGTCTATTCCGGTTTCAGCGCTCCGGCACTGGCCAATCGCATCCACGATGCCGAATCCCATCTGGTCATTACGGCCGATGTCGGTTACGACCGCGGAAAAGTCATTCCCCTCAAGTCGGTCGTGGACGAAGCCCTGAAGACCTGCCCGACGGTCGAGCACGTCATCGTCGTGCGTCGGCAGAAGCCGGAAGTCTCGCTTGCAGCTCCCAAAGAGATTGATTGGCACGAATGGCTGAAAGGCGAATCCACTGAATGTGAAGCGGTCAAGCTGGATGCTGAAGACCCGTTGTATATCTTGTATACCTCCGGCACCACCGGCAAACCGAAGGGCGTCGTGCATGTCCACGGCGGCTACATGGTCGGCACCTACATCACGTCGAAATATGTGTTCGACCTGAAAGACGACGATGTGTATTTCTGCGTGGCCGATCCCGGTTGGGTCACCGGCCACAGTTACATCGTCTACGGCCCGCTCCTGAACGGCGCGACGATCCTCACCGCCGAGGGCAAGCCGGATTATCCCAATCCCGGCCGCTGGTGGGACTTGATCGAACGCTATGGCGTCTCGATTTTCTACACGACGCCGACGGCGATTCGCCTACTCATGCGCTATGGAGAAGACTGGCCCAAGAAGTACGATCTCTCAACCTTACGCATCCTCGGCAGCGTCGGCGAACCGATCAATCCGGAAGCCTGGGAGTGGTTCCATCGCGTCACCGGCGGCGACAAGCCGATCATGGACACCTGGTGGCAGACCGAAACCGGCTCGATCCTGATTACGCCCCTGCCGACCGTGCCGCTCAAACCCGGATCCGCAACGAGGCCGTTCCTCGGCATCGAAGCCGATGTGGTCGATCGCGAAGGCAACAGCCTTCCCGCCAATGCCGGAGGATTTGCCGTCATCAAGAAGCCCTGGCCCTCCATGATGCGCACGATCTACAAAGATCCGGAACGCTACAAGACCTACTGGAATACCATCCCGAACTGCTATACGGCGGGCGACGTGTGCCACAAAGACGCCGACGGCTACATGTGGTTCATGGGCCGCGCCGACGACGTGATCAAGGTTGCGGGCAACCGGCTCGGCACCGCCGAAGTCGAGAGCGCATTGGTGAGTCATCACGCCGTCGCTGAGGCGGCCGTCATCGGCAAACCCCACAAAACCGTGGGCGAATCTATCAAGGCCTTCATCATTCTCAAGCAGGGAGAAAAGGAAAGCCCCGAGCTCATTCAATCGATCAAAGATCAGGTCCTGAAGGAACTCGGTAAGATCGGAGTTCCCTCGGAAATCGACATCGTACCCTCGCTGCCTAAAACCCGGTCAGGAAAAATCATGCGCCGTGTATTGAAGGCCAAGGAACTCGGACAGGACCCGGGGGATATTTCGACGATCGAGGAATAGCATCGGCAAGAACACGCCTCGGAGGCCCTAAATCACCAGAATGGAAGAAAACTGAACATCCAGCCAGACCACTAAACAACAAGCCGTTCCGATCCGCCGCCATAAACGCGGCCGCAGTTCACCATGCACACCGATGGCTCACCCCCGGTGAGCTCTCATACACAAGGAGACCGTCATGCGAAATCGAAGTCTATTGGGAGGAGTGTTTCTATCGGCTGTACTAAGTCTGGGGATCGCCCTTAGCGGACCAAGCCATTCGACGGAACCTGAAAAAGCAACCGCCAAATCCAAGCCCTCAGCTGCCATCAAGCCAGCAGCGAAAAAAGTGACTGCCACCCCCGCGAAATACCAGAGCGCCGAAACCGCCGGAAAGGCTCCTGCCTGCTTCGGCATGGCACCCAGCATCGACAAAGTGAGTCCGGATGAGGGCAAGGCCGGCGACAAAGTGACGATTACCGGAACGAGCTTTGGAAACAGCGACTGCTTGCGCAGTATTTCTTTCGGACCGGGTCACGCCGCCACATTCAAAATCGAGAGCGACAGTAAGATTTCCGCAACCGTCCCGAGCGGCGGACGCAAAGGCTTGGCGATACTCACCGTCACAACCGCATCGGGCGAAGTCTCAAAAGCATTTTTGGTGAAATAACTGCTTAAGACTGGATCCCCGTTCTTGACCGGACGCAAGGTTGAGAACGGGGCACGAGGTTGCACTAGTCCACGCCTTCCTGCCAGCCCTTGGGTTCGATCGCGATGAGTGGTTCAACGGGCATACCCACCCAGGCAAACACCCAGAATATTTAGAATGTCCCCGTTTCTCCGTCCCTCGATGGTCGAACAGCGCTGCTCGCCTGTCACGTCTTGGAACCTCCCTGCGTCTTGAGTGCTTGTTCAGACGGTGGCTTGTTGACGAACTTGAATCGGCCAGCCCTCTCGGCGTCCCAGAGTTTCTGTGCTGCAGGACCTACGTCACGGTATCTGTCCTCACGACACAGGATGCCTCCGAACAGGTCCGGCAGAAGCAGCAACGGCTCATCCTCCTCGCGCTTCCACTCGAATTGTCCTATGTGGATGCCGCCTTTGCCGCAAATCCGACGAATCTCGCTAACAAACCGGTGCTGCTGGAACTCGTCGAGCCCCTTGGTATCAATAACGAAGTCCACAAACGATGGTATCGCATGATTGTGAGCGGAGTAGACTTCGAGGCAGGCAAAGATCGCTTGGGACAGGAAGCTCAGATAGTGGAGGTCGTGCGACTTGATCTCTGGGTGCAGGCTCTTGCCCTGCTCGGTACCCTCTACGTCTCTCGCAATAGCCCGACGATCGTTGGCGAGCTTGGCCAGTCTGTTTGCAAGCGCTATGTTCTCGGCTGCCCCAGTGTCAACGAGGAAGGCTCCAACCTCGGCCTTTGACCGAATTAGTCCGTCGGCAAAGGCTACGGCCAACGAATTGTTGAAATCCCTGTGCGATGCTTTGAGGAGGTCGCCCGCCGCGTTGCGAGGGATGATCTGAAGAAGCCCACGGAAGGCAATAGTAGGGACCGCAACCGCACACACCGCAAAAGCCCTCTTGCGTTCGCCCATCGCCGGCTCTCGAAAGTCCGCTGAACCAGCCTCGTCGACGAGGACTGCAAGTGGCGCTGTCAGGTTCATGCGGTTAGTCCATTCGATCACGCTTTATTACCGGCCCGACGTCAAAGCTCAGGGGCGCGCTGCTTACGGCGCGTCCCACGGGAGCGCGGTATTAGGCGCTTGGTCTTCTCATTACTCCGTCCCACCTAGGTTTTCTATCTTCCTTTTTTCTTCGAGGGCTTTTCGCTTGAAATAGAGCCCTAGCCAACTTTCGCCACCCTTCAGCGATAAAGCCACCAAACTAGATATAGGGGCCGCGAATAGAACGGCTACGAGAAAGAATTCATCGTTTCCTGGAGCGCCTTTATCGGCGAACAGATAAACCACCATCACAATCAACAGCAGGTTCAAACCAATTGCGATCCATTTCATATTCTCTCCTGAGCGCCTAACAATGTTTAGGCCGATCCGCGTAAGAGCCGGGTCTGCCTATTTCTGCCCGTATAACACGCCATCGACCAACGAAATTGTTCTCTGACCTCAATTTCTTTCGAGCTTTGCTGGCATCATTATCACAGGCCTGACTCCCTGTCCCTCAACCACGAGCTGCACCCTTTGTCACTCCGAATCAGCTCCGGCCTGCCGCTCCGCTCGTTGACTGCAGCAGCCCGTTAGATGCGAACTGAGACACCATCGTGGTCCAGCGTCGCCCTCATTACCTTAACGGTTGGTGCGAGCTTATGAAGTACAGCTTCTAGGTCCTCAGTAGCTCGAGCGCCGAGTAGAATTCTCCGAATACGGCCCACGATGGGAAAGTACGGTTTGTCACTGAATACGCGATGCTCACACTCGTACTGCCACTGCTGAGTCTTGCAAGATAAGACCTCTTCGGGTCTGGCACCACCTAGAATAGTCGTACCCCACTCTCGCAGGCTCTCAACATACGAGACCTTTCGCACGTTTTCCTCGATTCCGTGAAAATCTATCTCCACAGCCACGCCTCTGTGGCCACCCGCGTAGAGCGACCACATCCTGATATCCGAGGAGGTATCGGACAAACTACAGATGCGTTTGTTTCCCGTCCAAGCAGCTAAGTCTTCAACGCTACTTAGCCTCTTCTCATCTGGTGAATTAAAGGCGAGCCACAACGGCCTCGGCACGGTCGAATAAAACTGTCCCTCGAACGGATCATTAAGCTCGCCGTATTCGGCGCAGTACAGACGCTCATGCATGACGATATCTATTAAGTATTCCAACGGTGACGGAGGTTTGTATTTATATAGAAGCACGGTACCCCTATTCTGAGCCTAACAATGTTTAGGCCGATCCGCGTAAGAGCCGGGTCTGCCTATTTCTGTCCGTATAATATGCCACTACTGTTCGTAAACCATACGCCATGACCATTGCTGCTTCAATGAGTTGCGACTGTGGAACCATTAATCACGGCTTCTTATGCAGATCCACATAAGACCATCTCCTCACAAGGGTTCACATCCCGTCCAGTGGACTGCAAACGCCTGCCGGCCCACGGTTGAGGACATGCGTATAGATCATTGTCGTCCTCATAAAGGGTGGGTGGAATGGTCCCAACTGCGCACGTCCAATGAGAGGGGTTCTCGACCGCGCGTTGTGCGGCCAAGAGCGTAAAAGGAACCTCCTGGACGTTTCGCTGGGTCCGCCTCGAAGCGCCTGTTAGGCCGCTGTGAGCCGGACTTTCCCGACCTTGCCGAGCTTCACGTGCTGCTTGGCTTGCCAGAGATCATGGTTGTACTGCATGGCCAGCCAACTCTCCGGAGAACGACCAAGAGCCTTCGAAAGGCGTAGCGCCATTTCAGGGCTGATGCGGCTAGTGCCCGTAAGAATGCGATTCAGCGTTGAAGCAGCCACGCCGAGCTTCCCGGCCAGCTCGCGGCCACTCAGATTGTTGGGCTCCAGATAGACCTGGATAATGAATTCGCCGGGATGGGGAGGATTGTGCATAGCCATTTTAGTGGTAGTCCTCATAATCCAAGACGTAGGCGTGTCCGGCTTTGAATTTGAACGTTACGCGCCAGTTTCCATTTACCCACACAGACCATCGTCCGCGCTGCGATCCCTTCAAAGTATGCAGTCGAAACCCTGGAATGCTCATGTCCTCAATGGACAGAGCCGTTTGGTGAGCGGCGCGGGTCACGAGATGTCAGGAAACGCGCCGCCGCTTCACTGTGTCCGCTCGACCTAAATGTTAGATGCGCTTGTTTCGACTCAGTAACGGTTAAGGTTCTTCTCATCGTATTGCTCGCCCCACTTTACGACTTTCCCGTTTCTGAGCGTCACTTGGTATGTTCGCGGCCATTCTGAGATGGCGTGTTTCATTTTCTTATAAACAAGATATTCCTCACCTTTGTCTCCATCCGCGCCAACAGAGGTGGGACTACCCAAAATTCCAATTACTTGTTCTTTCGACATGTCGAGGGACAATTTTTCGAATTCCGATGCAGTGCCATAGATCATGGCTTGGCAACCAACTAAGAAGAAAAATCCAACACAGAGAGCCAAGCGCATTACTTTCATTTTTCCTCTCCAATTGATAAGCCTCTACCAATGTTTAGGCCGATCCGCATAAGAGCGGGGTCTGCCTATTTCTGTCCGTATAACGCGCCATCGGATTTTCTAAAAATACCGACATTATCATTGTCACTTCAAAGAGCTACGCCCTATCGGCCACTTGGAACGGGTTCTTATGCGGATTAGCGGATAACACCATCCGCTGAATACGGTCACATCCCATCTAGCGGGCCTCGTACTGCCGCAGCAACCAGAGGTGATAGAAATCGTCGAACGGGGGGCGATCATTAATCAGGTCATCATGCTCGGCATAGGTCTGAAACACCCGCTCCTTCTCCAAGAAAGCTGAGTCTGAGACGTTGGGCGGCTCAAGTGCGCTGTTATACCCGCGATAGCTTTGGAACTGATGCGGCCGTTGATACGCCCCATGAGCTTCCCGCGCAAACAAGGCCGAGTAGTAATGATCCGAATGATCCGACAGATACGCCCGGCCGGTCGCGGGATAATACACGCGACAGACCGCCGGATTTCCAGACCTACAGGGCACCGGGTTCCGGCCCGTTCCGTCCAGGGCATTCACTCGGTCCGGCCGAAATATTCTCAGCACCTTCGTCAGTTCATCGACCAGCCCATGTTTGGTATACGTCACGCGAGGGTCGTCCAGGGGTGACAGTTCGGCGATGCTCCCGGTCCACAGCTTCTCCAGCGTCGTACCGTGCGGACAGCTCGTCCCATCCTCCTTCGCCGGCGACGGCAGCCGAAAAAAAACGAGGCTGACTTCCGGCCGCTGCAGCAGCCGCACTTCCTTTGGCCTGACCGCGACGTCGACCCACCGATCCTCGACGCCGGCCATCTGCGCATACGCAGCTCTGACCCCTGCTTCACGTTGCGCACGCCAATACTGCTCTGATCGGCACCCATCGCCCGCAGTCAGATACACCGTCTGCACCCGATGGCCCCGTGTGATCGAACGCTGAATGTCGGGATTCATGAAGAGGAGATCGTCGTCTTCATGCGCGACGACGAAGAGGTCGCCGAACCCTTCCCCACGGGTGAGGGTCTGACATCCGGCCATTCCGGCCAACATCGAAAGAACCAGCAGACTGCCACCAATTCGAAGACCTGCCTCCATAGCACCTCCGCGAATGGATCGCACCCTCAAAGTGCAGGGCGATGATCGCAACCAGCCCGGAACCTATGTATGGCCGAAGTAGAATATCCCTCTGATGTCACATTCGGTCTGCCTGTCACCCGCGTTCACCGTCTGTCTCTAGAGGAGTCCCCGCTTCTGGAGATAGTCTTTATCGATGACTGGGGTCGGTTTAGACGCAACGTGGCCCCGCTCTTGGAGCAGGCGTTCGACATATTTGCCGATGAGGTCGGACTCGAGATTGACGGGATCGTTCACCTGCTTGAGGCCTAACGTCGTCATTTTGGCGGTATGCGGAATGATGGCGATGGAGAATCCATGATTCGTCACATCGTTAATCGTGAGGCTGATGCCATCGACGGTGATCGAGCCTTTCACGACACAGTAGCGCAGAATGTCTTGCGGCGCTTCGATGGTAAAGATCACGGCATTCCCGTCTTGCTGCCGGCTGCGAATCGTACCCACCCCATCGACGTGCCCGGCGACCAGATGCCCGCCGATGCGCTCGCTCAGCTTCATGGCCCGTTCAAGATTCACGGGCGTTCCTGCCGTGAGCAGGCCCAGCGTGGTGACGGAGAGCGTCTCAGGGGAAACTTCCACCGTAAAGCTGCTGTCGCTCTTAGAAATCGCCGTCAGACAAATTCCGTTCACACTCACACTGTCGCCGATCTTGAGATCGCCCATGACGGTCGAGGCCAGCAGCGTCATCCTCGTTCCTGCCAGCGTCTTCTCTAACGAAATCACTGCGCCCATTTCTTCGACAATGCCGGTGAACATCAGCTATTCCTCATGAAGTCTGTGCAATCGCCGTTTGCGGCGCCATTATAGCACCGGCTTATCGATTCCTCATCGTCAGCCAAAATATCACGGCTGCGGCGACTTGCAGGCTCGCGATGATCGTGAACGCCCCGGCATAACTCATATTGGCGATCAGGATACCTGCCAGCAACGGCCCGCTCGCGTGGCCGATGTCGCCGATGGTGCCCTGCATGCCCATTCCGGCCCCCAGCGTCTTGAACTCCGAACTGTCTGCCACGAAGGCGGAAGAGGAGGACGACACGACAGCTTCGCCGAAGCCGAATCCGGCCGAAAGCAGCAGCAACACAGCAAAGATCGAGACATGCGGCATACAGACGAACGTAGCAGCGCAAATCAAGAGACCGATGATGATCAGAGGCTGCCGCCCCATCCGGTCGGACACGCGCCCCATGATCGGCTTGGAGAAGAAGGACGTGCCGGCCTGCACACTGAACAACAGCCCGACCTCGCCGGGATTCAATCCAACCGTGAGTCCGTAGAGTGGAAGAAACGCCATAAGCGCGCCATTGGCAATCATCTTGGCGCCGTCGGTGGCGCTGGTGATCAGCACCTTGCGGTTCCGCGCCACAATCGCGAATCCCTTCCACATCTCCGCCAGCAGCGGTCGCATCCCTTTCTGATGCACTCGCGGCGTCGCCACGTCCAGGTGCAAACTGTAAAACAACACGATCGCGATACAGCCACAGACGCCGGCTGTCACGAACGCAAGATCAAAGCCTGCAACATGGGCGAGATACCCGCCGATAAACGGCCCGAGCAGCGCTCCCGACTGTGTGCAAGCCGTGTAGGTTCCCAGCGCCGCCCCCCGGCGTTCACGATAGAGTTCCGCGACGGTCGCCAGCGCGCTCGGGGCAAAGATGGCCGTCGCCAAACCATGCACGAATCGCAAGGCGGTCAGGCTGTTCAGGTCCGTGATGAAGAGATAAAGAAACGGCGGCAGACCGAAGGCCACAACTCCGATGCGCAGCAGAAATCGACGGCCGTAGATATCCGACAAGGCCCCGGAGGGCAACTTCAGCAGGACGCCGGTCAAGGTCGACACGGACACGATCAGCCCGATCCGCTCGGGACCTGCCCCGAGATGCTCGGCGAACAAGGCCAGCACGGGCATCCGCACCATGTTGTAGCTGATGAAGCAGAAGATTCCGACGGTGCAGATGAGGAGAAAGCTGCGTGACGACGTCATCGAGAAACCGATCCCTTTTCATGAGTGCCGGCCCGGGGCATACTCGCGAGCGCCTGTTTCAAGAAGGCGACGTCTTCTGGCCCCAATGGCGGTGGATCGGTCGCCTCGAAAAGGACACGATCGGGATGCCGCCGCATTTCCAGCCCTAACCGATTCACGGCATCCACCCCCTTCATCAGTTTGCGCGAGACCGTACGCCCGACCAGCGGGCGCAGTAACGAGACGAGTCCGGCCAAAACGCGATTGTCCAGCCTGGTATAGGACACCAGCGTCGTCTCAACGGCCTCCTGACCCGCCTCATCTTTCACCGTCGCCATACTGAGCATCACGACGGCCTTGCCGGTCAAGTGCGGCAGCAGCGTACTATGGTGCGACCCTTCCAGATAGTACAGGCGATGACGCGGGTCTTGATAGACCAGTTCGACCAATCCCACGGTCCCTTCGCCGTCGTCTCCCCAATAGCGACCGGGCCCCCGCGTCTCGGCTTTATACAGCCCTAGCTCAAGACGGTTCACAAGCGCGGCAGCGACAGGCGGACGATCCAACAAATATACATAGACCGATTCCTGCAGCGGCGTCCGAACCGGCCCGACTTTATTGGCGGTTGTAAACTCATCGATGATCGGCTGGAGACGGCAGGCCCACGCCGCATCGATACGCTCGACAGGAAAGATGACGCCTGCATGTTGCGGAGCGATGTGGCAGGATTCTGCCTGTGCGCGCACTGTCAGCGATGCCACAAGTAATACCGCGACGCCGATTGTGCCCGAGCAGACCCGGATGGCAGCCGCCCTGCTCATGGCGCAGGCTTCGACACCTGAATGGGCAACTGCACCGTAAAGAGCTGCAGGGGATCTTTGCGCGTACGCGCCTGCCGCAGGAGCGTCTCAACCGTCGGCGTGACCAGCCCCTCGAATGAGACTTGGTTGTTCGTCACGACCGTGACCGGCTTAGAGACATCCACCAGTTGATCGTTCAGAAACAGCGTGTAGCGTTGGACCAGCCCCGCTTCGACGTCGATACGATTGGGCGCGGTCACTGAGGCATCCAGCCGGGCATAGCGCTTCTTCCTGGTCAGCTCATCGCGTTTTGAAACCAGATCGTCTGCAAAGGCAGCGATCGGATCGGTGACATCGATCCGCACCCAGCCGAACGATTGAAAGTGACTGGCCTCACGGACCACCGTCAGCGCTGTCGGCAACGGGTTCCGATGTTGTGCATTGAACCAGGTCACCAGGTCGGGCAACTCTTCGCGAGGGAAAAAGTGCCCGCCGGCCATGGGATGTTCGCGCTCATGTTCACGATAGATGTGCGGATAGCCGAGCACCGCCAGCTCGCGCGAGATCGTCCGGCTCAATTCCACCGGCATCACCTGGTCCTTGGCCCCATGAATGATGTAGACCGGCGTAGTCCGCAGATTGGCAAGAAACGGCATGAACACGCCGTCGAGGCCGCTCGCCATCGGAGCAAGACCGGCGAAGCGCTGGGCATGATGCATCCCGATCAGCCAGGTCCCGATCCCGCCGTTGGACATGCCGGTGAGAAACACCCGGTCCGGATCGACGTGATACTGCGCCTGTACCCGCTCGATAACGGCAAGCACGAGATCTTCCGCCTGTCTGGTAAACCAGGCCCCGGACGGATAGGTCGGACAGACCAGAATGTAATCATCGCCCAAGCGATTCTGCCATCGCTCAAGGTAGGCCTCACCGGAAAACCCCGCCCCGTGCAGACAGACCACCAGCCCATATCCCTTGCCGGGCTGATACGTCAGCGGAACCGAGAGCGCATAGTGATACGTGCGCTCACGCACCACTATTTGTTCCTCCGCCATCGTCCCGACCGGCATGGCCCGATAGGTTCGTCCGGTCTGGATGGCTTGGCTGACCCAGTCAATCGTAACGTCCGGATTGGCGAGCAGTGCTTGTAGCACGGCCTCTGCCTTCGTGCCATCCGGTTCGTCGAGATAGGACAACACGTCGCCGGGGAGATCAGGAATCGCAGGCAGAGGCTCAGCCGGCCATGCCGACTCTCCCGCTGCGGCAAGACAACACCAGACCAGCAAAGAACACACGCGCCGCACCGCTTGCCTGATCGTGAAAAGATTCCTCATGGCTCTACAAATATGGTTACGGTCTTCAAGATAGGGCCGAGCCCAGAACCACCGCAGGATGCTCAAAAAGGCCTCCGATCTCACCCGCCCAACCCCGGTGCGCCAAGACGCACCATTCCGCGGGCAAGGCCGCGCAAGCGAAGAGGCGAGGAGGTACATACCAAGCTCCGCTTGACCCGCTCGCTTCGATCACATGCGAGCGGATAGGTACTTCGCCACATGGAGGCTCTCCCGTACGTGGAGCCTCTGAGCGCCGTGAGAACGCCGCTGGCGGACTTTTTCAGCATCCTGCTATACGTCGCCTTCGACGACGACATCCGTCCCAAGCACCCTGGTGCGCACCTGTCTCAATTTCCAGGCATCGGCCAGCCGACGCGGACTCACGCCTCCGATGACACCTTTTGATTGCGTCCCGCCAAGGAGGGTCGGCGCGACATACAACCGAACATGGTTCACCAGCTTGGACTTGAGGAACGCGGCATTCAGCTCTCCGCCCCCCTCGACCATCACCGACATCATCCCGCGTTGGCCCAAGACGGTGAGAAACTGTTTCAGCGACACACGTTTCCCCGGGCCCGGCAGCACCAGCACTTCGATACCCTGTCGCTCGAGCGCCCGACGTCGCGCCGACGGAGCATACTTGGTCGTGGCAATAATCGTCTTCGCGCTGGACTGTTGCGTGAGGATTTTCGCCGAGCGAGCGATGCGCAAACCGCTATCGACCACGATCCTCGTCGGCTGGATCGAGGCCAGGACCGTGAGACCCGGCAATCTGCGCGCCGTCAACGACGGATTATCTTTCAGTACCGTCCCGATCCCCGTAATCACGGCATCCATCGAACTGCGCAGCCGGTGAACTTCCTGCCGTGATTGCAACCCCGTAATCCATTTGGACTCCCCACGGGCCGTCGCAATCTGCCCATCCAAGGTCATCCCCGCTTTGAGCATCACGTAGGGACGCTTGGTGGTGATCCAATGAGAGTAGGCCTGGTTCAACACCTCAGCTTCTTCTCGGGCCACGCCGACGGTAACGGAGAGCCCTGCGCGGCGCAGTTGCGCAAGGCCTTTTCCACTGACCGCTGGATTGGGGTCGCGCATGGCGACCACAACGCGATGCACGCCGGATTGAATCACCGCTGGCACGCAGGGTGGAGTCCGTTTTTTCAGATGGCTGCAGGGTTCGAGCGTCACATAGAGCGTGGCGCCGCGCGCCAGACGTCCGGCCTGGCGAAGCGCAAGTACTTCGGCATGGGGTTGGCCGGCGGCGTGATGATAGGCTTGGCCGACGATGCTGTCTTTGGAGACGACAACGGCCCCAACCATCGGGTTGGGGCTGGTTTTGCCGTAGCCCTTCGCAGCAAGGCGAAGAGCCGACATCATATAGTGGAGATCGTGCGTGCGGACGGTCACCGTTTCTTGCGAGTGGTTGAGGACGAACGGCGCGACGCCTTCGTGACCTTGACCGCCTTCGTCGGTTGGGTCGTCTTGGCACGACGCGCGGTCTTCACGACTTTGGCGGCCTTTGCCCGCGCCGGGGCGGCTTTCTTCGCCGTCGTTTTGGCATCGCCTTCGGCAATCGCCGCCTGAGCAGCCGCCAACCGCGCGATGGCCACGCGGAACGGCGAACAGCTCACATAGTCCAACCCGAGCTGATGGCAGAACTCAACGGAACTCGGATCGCCGCCGTGTTCGCCGCAGATGCCGAGCTTGATCCCCGGCCGTGCTTTGCGCCCGCCGACAATTGCCGTCTTCATCAACGACCCCACGCCCTCACGGTCGAGGGTGGCGAATGGATCCGCATCCATGATCTTCACCGTTCGATAGTGGTCGATGAACTTCGCGGCATCGTCGCGGGAGAATCCGAAGGTCGTCTGGGTGAGATCGTTCGTCCCGAACGAGAAGAACTCAGCCTCTTCCGCAATCCGTTCAGCGGTCACGGCGGCGCGGGGCAATTCGATCATGGTCCCGACGAGATACGACAGCTTCACGTTGTAGCGCTTCATGGTCTCTTGCGCGACTTCGCGAATGAGATCCTTCTGCGACTTCATTTCCGCCACCATGCCCACCAGCGGAATCATGATCTCCGGAACGATCTTCTTACCTTCCTTCGCCAGCTCACAGGCCGCCTCGATAATGGCGCGCGCCTGCATGCGCGTGATCTCCGGCATCGTAATGCCCAGCCGGCAGCCGCGCAGTCCCAGCATCGGATTGAATTCATGCAATTCTTCGACACGAGCGAGCAACCGGCGCTGTTCCTCCAGCTTCACTCCGTCCTTGCCGGTCAACTCCAGCTGGGCGATTTCCACCATCAGCTCTTCACGCTTCGGCAGAAACTCATGCAGCGGCGGATCGAGCAAACGAATGGTGACGGGGAATCCCTCCATCTCGCGATAGAGCCCGATGAAATCCTGCTTTTGCAGCGGCAACAACTGCTCCAGATACTTTTCCCGATCTTCTTTCGTCCGGGCCAGAATCATCTTCTGCATGATCGGAATGCGGTCTTCCGCAAAGAACATGTGTTCCGTGCGGCAGAGCCCGATCCCCTCGGCTCCGAACCCCCGGGCGATCTTGGCCTGGTCCGGCACATCGGCATTCGCCCGCACCTTCATCGTCCGCACACTGTCCGCCCATGAGAGGATGGTCGAGAAGAGCTGATATTTTTGCGACTGCTTCGCATCCAGCTTCCCCTGCACCACTTGAATGATCTCGGATTCCATGACGGGAATGTCGCCGTCGTATACGTTGCCGGTCGATCCGTTCACGGACAGATAGTCACCTTCACGAAACACTTTCGAGCCGATCCGCACCGATTGATTGTCAATGACTTCGACGGCTTCGCATCCGGCCACGCACACTTTGCCCATCTGTCGCGCCACGACCGCCGCATGCGAGGTCATCCCGCCGCGCGCCGTCACAAACCCTGTCGCGGCATTCATGCCATGAATATCGTCCGGGCTGGTTTCATCACGGACCAGCACAACCCGCTGCCCGGCCGCCTTCATCTCGACTGCGCGATCCGGCGTCAAGGCAATCTTTCCCGCCGCCGCTCCGGGTCCGGCCGGCAGGCCCTTGCCCAACGGAGTTGAACCCGCTTCAGACTGGGTGTCGAAGATCGGATAGAGATACTGCGCGAGCTGATCAGGACCCACCCGCTGCACGGCTTCGCGCTTGGTGATCAACCCTTCTTTGACCATCTCAACGGCGATGCGCACGGCGGAAATGCCTGTACGTTTTCCGACACGCGTTTGCAACATATACAACTTGCCCTCCTGGATCGTAAATTCCAGGTCGAGCATGTCGCGGTAATGCTTCTCCAATCGCTTGTAGGTATGTTCCAATTCTTTATAGGCGGGAGGCACGGTCCTGCCGAGTTCCGTCACAGGCAGCGGCGTGCGGATTCCGGCCACGACATCCTCGCCTTGCGCATTCATCAAACATTCGCCGAAGAACTTCCGTTCACCGGTATTGGGATCGCGGGTGAAAGCCACGCCGGTGCCGCTGGTGTCGCCCATGTTGCCGAACACCATGGCCACAACGTTGATGGCCGTGCCCCAGTGATCCGGAATCCCGTTCAGCCGGCGGTAGGTGATGGCGCGGGCGCCGTTCCAGGAGGAAAACACCGCATCGATCGCCAGCTTCAGCTGCTCATTGGGATCGTCCGGGAACCCTTTGCCCGTTTCTTCCTTGACCAGCGATTTAAAGCGCTCCACGAGATCGCGTAAGGCGCGCGCATCGAGCTGCGTCTCATGCTTCACGCCCATTTCTTCTTTTTTGTGATTCAGAATCGCTTCGAAGTGTTCGCGCGGCACCCCCATGACGATACTGCCGAACATTGTGATGAACCGGCGATAGCTGTCCTGCGCGAACCGTTCGTTCTTCGTCTTGGCCGCCAGACCTTCGACCGTCTTGAGCGTCAAGCCGACATTGAGCACCGTGTCCATCATGCCCGGCATCGACGCGCGCGCGCCGGAACGCACGGAGACCAGCAAGGGTCGCTCCGGGTCGCCGAATCCCATGCCCATCGACCGTTCCACCCGTTTGAGCGACGCCAACGCCGTCTCCCACATCCCGGGCGGATACTTCTTCCCGAGTTTGTAGTACTCGACACAGGCTTCTGTGGTGATGGTAAACCCGGGAGGCACGGAGATGCCCAGGTTGGTCATCTCGGCCAGACCCGCGCCTTTGCCGCCCAGCAACTCCTTCATGTTGGACGTGCCTTCTGCCTTGCCGTCTCCGAAGTAGTACACGTATTTCTTTGCCACGCCTGCTTCTCCTTTGCGATCGACCACTGAACCTAGACGACCGGTCTGCTTGCGGCCAATTCAAGTTGCAGCCGGTACCGATTGACCAGATACCGCCGCGTCAGCATCCCGAAGACGATGACCGCCGCGACAAATCCGACAAATCCCACCAGGCGATAGTCGGCCTTGATGCCATGATCCACGTAATAGCGCCCATCGGAACCCTGCCGTACTTTGGTGTTTTTGTCCAGCACATGAGGCCTGCCTGTCGGATCCGAGAGATTGATCCATTCGGAGCAGAGGCGGATAGGCTCAGTCGATCCGGCGAGACGCTGCCAACTGAGACGAAGGCACACGTCATTTTGAGGACTAAACTGATCCTGTGTGTTGACCAACTCATCCAGGTTGACGCCGCTCGCCCATATGCCGAACAGGAAAATCCCGTTGCATAGTACGATCAGGACAATCGTGATGACCCGCGCATACCGCTGAACACGGGTGGAACGCAGCGCATCATTCCCCGGTTCTGCCAGGCCAACCTGCGATGGGAAATCCTGCACCATAAGGCCATACCCCGACTCGCAGGCTGTTCAGAAAGGCCGTCCAGCAAGGCCGCAGCGAGCACAGAGGCGAGGCGTACGCTTCGGTACGTTGAGTCTCTGGGCGAGGCGAGAACGCCGCTGGCGGACTTTCTCAACACCTGCTAGCTCCCTTGTACCACAATCTGGGAAAAGTCCGCGAATGACATGAAGAATTCATCCACATCCTTCAAGAGCGAGAGCCGATTACTGCGCACCGCTTTGTCGTCGGCATTCACCATCACTGCGGCAAAGAAGGCGTCGATGGCCGGCTTGAGACAGACGAGAGACTCCAGCGCCTTGCCGTAGTCGCTCGCCTGCATCGACGTTCCCATCCGCTCCCGTTCCTCTGATACCGCCTTATGCAGCGCGGATTCGGTAGGGTCCAGAAAGACTGCTGAGGCGACCGGTTGACGATCCCACTGCTCTTTTTCAACCAGCCGATGGGCGCGCTTGAATCCCACGATTAACGGATCGAACTCCGGCCGGCTGGTCACTGCCTGCAATGCCTGCATCTTGGCCAGGAGATCTCGCAGATCGAATGACTGACGGTCGGTCACACTCACCACGGCATTCACGACATCATCCCGCAATCCATGGACGGTGCGGGCGTAGTGGCGGACGCGTTCAAACGCGAAGTCGACCAGCCGCTGCTGGCCGTCGCCTTGAGTTGAACCAGCCTTGATTCCTGCCGCCCCCACAATGGTACGCGCTTCACTGATGGCACGGCCCAGGTTCAGCCGGACGTCACCTTCCAGGAGAATACGCACGACAGCGGTTGCATGGCGGCGCAGCGCGAAGGGATCTTCTGAACCCGTCGGCACCATGCCAACATGAAAGAAGGATGCGAGGCTATCCAAACGATCGGCTAGCGACAAGACCTGCCCTTCGGTCGATTCGGGAATCGCTCCCTCCATCGACTGCGGCCGATAATGCTGGAGAATGGCCTGGCACACTGCCGGCGCTTCCCCATCGTGCCGCGCATAGTAGCCACCCATCACGCCCTGCAATTCAGGAAACTCTCCGACAATGCCGCTCAGCAGATCCGCCTTGCACAACGCGCCCGCCCGCTCACAGCTTTTCACAACGGATTCGTTCAGGCCGGCCAGGCGAGCGAGCGAAGCGGCCAGCACGGCGATACGCGCCTGCTTCTGTCCCATCGTCCCGATTTTCTGGTGAAAGGTCACTCCGTCGAGCTTAGCGACCCTATCCTGTAGCGCGGTCGTCCGGTCATTGTCATAGAAGAACTTGGCATCGGCCAATCGTGCAGCCAGCACCCGTTCATTGCCTTCACGGATGAGGCCCATGTCCTTGACTCGATTGTTCGCCACCGCAATGAAATGCGCCACCAGTTTCCCGGTCGTCTTATGACGAAGCGAAAAGAAGCCCTGGTGCTCTTTCATCGAGGTGATCAGGATTTCTTCAGGGACATCAAGATACATGTCCTTGAACGACCCGATGATCGCGTAGGGCCATTCCGTCGTATAGACCGCCTGGTCGAGCAAGGCGTCGTCCTGGTTGAGCACAAATCCCGTCTTCTTACACAAGGTCGCAATCTGCTCGGAGATGATCGCCCGGCGGCGTTCAGGGTCAGGAATGACCCCGTCTTTCTCAAGCGCCTTCAGGTACGTCGCACAGTCCCGAACCACCATCCCTTGCTTCGCGCCAAGCACCCGGTGCCCGCGCGTCCGATTCCCCGCCTTGATCCCGGCCGTCTCGATCGGAAGGACCGTACCGCCGAACAGAACAACCAGCCATCGCACCGGCCGGGCAAACCGTACGCCCGCTTCGTTCCATTTCATCGCTTTCGGGAAGGACAGTTTGGCCACGAGCTGCGGCAAGAGATCCGTCAATACGGCTTTGGATGGACGACCTTCCTCACGCTTCACCGCAAAGAGATACTCGCCTTTCGGCGTCTGCCGAACTTGCAGGTCCTGCACGGCCACGCCTTGCCCGGCTGCAAAGCCGACTGCGGCTCTGGTCGGCTGTCCCGCCTGATCGAACGCCACCGTCTTTGACGGCCCCATGGCTTCCTTCATGACGGACGCCTGTTGCGTGACCAAGCCCTCAACCACAAGCGTCAGCCGTCGTGGGGTCCCGAGTGTGCGGACCGCCTGGAACGTCAGTCGTTGTTCGGCGAGAAGCTGCTCGGCGGACTCTTTCAAGCGAGCCAGCGCGGGGCTGATAAACTGATAGGGCAGTTCTTCGACCCCGATCTCCAGCAGCAGTTCTGCGGTCGCCGGAGCCGAGCGCCCGCCGTTTTTCTTCGTAGACACCGCGGCACGAGATGGTTTCTGAGCTTTCGGCATAGACAATTTCTTAGACAATTAAGACCGCTTGCTTGCAGCGGTCGATCGTGTGCGGCCGGTGTGTTGGGTTCCCTGCTTTGTCGCACGAGCCATGAGCGGATGCCCCATGGCAGCCCGCTCTTCGATGTACCGTTCCGCGCATTGCCGGGCCAGCGCGCGAACCCGTGCAATGTAGCCGGTGCGCTCCGCCACACTGATGGCGCCACGCGCGTCAAGCATGTTGAATACGTGCGAGGATTTGATGCAGTAGTCGTAGGCCGGCAACGTCAAGCGCTTCTCGGTCTGCGCGAGCAACCGCTTACATTCGGCCTCGTGCGATTGAAAGGCCTGCATCAGCATCGCCACATCGCCTTCTTCGAAGTTGTAGCGTGATCCCTGCACTTCAGTTTCGTGATGGATATCGCCGTACTTGATCTGATCGGTCCAGGCCAGGTCATACACATTATTGACCTGCTGCAAATACATGGCGATGCGTTCTGTGCCGTAGGTGATCTCGCCGGTGATGGGCGCCAGCTCGATCCCGCCGATTTCCTGGAAATAGGTGAACTGGGTAATCTCCATTCCATCGAGCCGGACTTCCAACCCCAACCCCCAGGCCCCGAGCGTGGGAGACTCCCAGTCATCTTGAATAAATCGGATGTCGTGCTGTTTGGGATTGATCCCCAATTGCGCGAGGCTTTCGAGATAGAGTTCCTGGATATTGTCAGGGGCCGGCTTCAGCACCACCTGGTACTGATAGTAATGCTGCATGCGATTCGGGTTTTCCCCGTAGCGGCCGTCCGTGGGACGACGGCAGGGTTGCGGATAGGCGGCTCGCCAGGGTTCGGGACCAAGGGAACGAAGGAAGGTGGCCGGGTGAAATGTCCCCGCCCCCATTTCCATGTCGTACGGCTGCTGAATGACGCAGCCTCGATCCGCCCAAAACCTGCTCAACGTAAGAATGAGGTCCTGATAATTCACGAATGGTCCAATGATTGATTCAAGAGAAGACTCATTAGTTGCCGCCGGAGAAAAACAGCGTGCCAAGCTAACAAGAATGCTTTCATACTGTCAAGCAACATTCCCTCATGGATCAAAGAGTTGCATCACGTTTTCGAGAGAGAAACGAATCGGGGTATCGAGCCGACATCTGAATGACTTTTCACGAGCAATAGGAATCAGGACCTTGACGAATCTGATCAGCCTCGATTACTGTGTCGAAACTTGACTAAGTCAATTCATTTTAGAAAGACAAGGCGTGAAGCTTTCCAAGAAAAGCGAATACGGACTCCGGGCGCTCATTGAACTCACGCTCGCCTACGAACAAGCGACGCTACAGCGCCATCAAATTGCGAAGCGCCAGCATATCCCCATCGAGTTTCTCGAACAAATTCTTCTGGCCCTGAAACGGGCGGGACTACTGGCCAGCCGACGAGGCCTCAAGGGAGGCTATACCCTCATCAAGCCCCCCGGGGAGATCACCGTCGGTCAAGTGATCCGCATATTGGATGGCCCGCTTGCCCCCATCGGCTGTGTGAGCAAGACCGCCTACCAAAAGTGTCGGGACTGCCCCTACGCAGACAAGGCTGAGTGCCCCGTCCAGCATGTGATGGGCCCGGTCCGCGATGCCATAGCCGGCATCCTCGATAATTGTACGCTCAACGATTTTGCATCAAGTCATCGCAAGGGATAACCCAAGGGATACCCATGGATCAGATCGTCCTCGTCCTCATTACCTTCGTCGCCGCAACCGTCAATGGCGCGCTGGGCTACGGCTTCTCTTCGATTACGATGCCGGTGGCCCTGCTCTTTTACACGAATCGCATCTTGAATCCCGCCATGGTGCTCGTGGAGCTGGTCCTGAATAGTTATGTTCTCTTTCTGAACCGCCAAAACATACCCAATATTTTCCGGCGCGTGGTGCCGATCTTGATCGGACTGGCCGTCGGCGTCGCCATCGGCAGCTACATCCTTTCGATGGTGCAACCGGCCTGGGTGAAATTCGTCACCTACTTCATGTTGCTCCCCTTGATCCTGCTTCAGGCGGCCGGTATCCGCAAACCGATCAAAGCTGAACAAGCCATCGGGGTCCCGTTCGGTGTCGGCATCGGCACCCTCTATTCCGTTACGACCATCTCCGGGCCGCCGCTGGCGTTACTGTTCAATAATCAAGGATATGAAAAGCAGGATTTTCGCGCGGCGCTGGGCGTGATTCGGGTTGCGGAAGCGACGCTGACGGCCATCGCTTACGGCATCATCGGATTTTACAGCGTTGCGAGCATGGAGGTTATGCCGTACATCGTGCCGAGCGTCTTACTGGGTATTCCGCTCGGCGCGTTCTTGATCCGCTGGATGGATCCGGAAACCTTCCGGCGGCTCTGCATGAGCTTTGATGCCGTCGTCGTCGGATTTGGACTTTCAAGGGTTCTTGTCGAGCTGAAACTCGCAAGCACCTTCACTACCTACAGCATTCTTTCAATCGTCGTCCTGCTCAACGCGTTTCTCCTGTACCGGTATTTTCAAGGCCGCGCCGCACCGTAATTCAGAATCTAGTCTCCTCCAACAATCCGCTAAGCCCCCCCCCTTGCCGTCCGGCCTCGATTACGCCCTGACGCCCCTATTCGAAAAAACATGTGTAGGGAGTGAAGGCATATCCCTACATCATCAGAATGAGAGATCTTAGTAAAATCGCTCTGAATATTCGCCAACCTGAAGGTCAAAACATTCAGACCTTGCGATACAGGCAAAAATTTCCATTCAAAATCTCAATAGGCACCTGGGACAGAGACTTATTTATCCTTGGCCTATGTTTTGCTAGACATACCTCCCATAAACAAGGGAGCGGGAAGTCATGATCCTCTTCATATTACTCATCATGGCAGCTGTTGCGCTGAGCGCCAGCTCAACGCCGTTAACGAACAGCCCTTGCCGTTCGACATTTTAAGGTTGTAGCTCCAGCCTCCAATCAAGTAGAAGGAAACCCCCTTACATGAGAGATGAATCGAGGAACCGATCCATGCGTACTTTGTCCACATGCATTTTGTTGACCGCCTGCACACTGCTAACCGGCTGTGGCGGCGGCGGGGAAGGAGCGCCTGCCGTCTCCACGTCCTCAAGCTCAGCACTCCCGACTGCCTCACTCGCATGGAACCCGATACCGGATTCGTCGATTATCGGATACTATGTCCACTACGGGCGGCAATCTCCCGGGCAGCCGGGCTCCTGCTCATATGAAGCGGCTCAATTCGTCGAGTCTCCGAACGCCACACTCTCCGACCTCCAACCCGACACCCGCTATTACTTTACGGTCAGCGCCTACAATGGCCTCGAGAGCGCCTGCTCAAGCGAAGTCTCGACCGTCACGCCCTCGTCTCAGGCCTAGTCCGAACCATCCGTCCATTTTCTGCGATCTTCTTCCTTGAGGTTTCCGAGACTCAAGCAAGAAGATCGCAAGTCCCTTCATTGACTCCCTCCCATCGTTTTGTTAGCCTCAAGCCCCGCCGCGTTTCTGCCGATCTCTGACGTAGAGAAGCATGCGCCGGCAACCTACTGAGTGTTCAATTCCTGAAAGGAGTTCCGATGGCCAGTGCAGCCCTGTCTCCAGAATTACTCAATACCCTCCACAACAAGGCCACGCAACTCCGTATCGAAAGCGTTCGAGCCACATCTGAAGCGGCCAGCGGCCATCCATCGAGCTGCTGCTCTGCCGCCGACATCGTGGCGACCCTCTTCTTTTCCGTCATGCGCTACGACCCGAAAAACCCCAAAGCCCCGAACAGCGATCGATTCGTCCTCTCAAAAGGACATGCCGCCCCCCTGCTCTATGCCGCCTGGGCGGAAGCAGGACTGTTCCCCAAGAGCGACCTCTTGAAGTTGCGGACATTAGCATCAGATCTCGAAGGCCACCCGACACCCCGGCTTTCTTTTGTCGATATGGCCACGGGCTCGCTCGGACAAGGTCTCCCTGTTGGAATCGGCATTGCCCTGAACGCGAAATCCGTCGATAAGCTTGACCACCGGACCTACGTCTTGATGGGCGACGGCGAGTCCGTCGAAGGATCAAACTGGGAAGCGGCTGAAGTGGCCCGGCATCACGGCCTGGATAATCTCTGCGCCATCGTCGATGTGAACCGGCTGGGGCAGAGCGATCCCACCATGTTGCAACACAACATGGAGGGCTACCGCGCGCGCTGGTCGGGATTCGGCTGGCATGCCATCGTGGTCGACGGTCATGACATCGCTGCGCTCGTTGCCGCCTTTGACGAGGCGTCCCGCACAAAAGGGAAACCGACCGTCTTGCTGGCCAAAACCTTTAAGGGGCACGGCCTTTCATTCATGGCGGACAGCCCCAATTGGCATGGGAAGCCGGTCCCGAAGGGCGAAGAGACGCAAAAAGCGATCGATGAATTGACCAGGCAACTGAAACCCGGCAACGGAACCGTGCAAGTGAACCGGCCCGCCGCAGTCACACCGGCGCCGGCGACAAAAACTGCGCTTCCCCCTTCACCCTATAAAGTGGGCGAGGCCGCCGCGACGCGCGAAGCCTTCGGCCTGGCACTCGAAGCCATAGGAAGCGTGAACTCCTCTGTGGTCGGCTTGGACGCAGACGTCAAGAACTCCACCTACACAGATAAGTTCGGCAAGAAGTTCCCGAATCGGTTCTTCGAAAACTTCATCGCCGAGCAAAACATGCTGGGCGCGGCCGCCGGCCTCGCCGCCTGCGGAAAAGTTCCGTTCGTCGCCACCTTCGCCGCGTTCTTTACGCGCGCCTACGACTTCATCCGGATGGCCGCCATCAGTCAATCCAACATCAAGCTGGTCGGCACCCATGTGGGCGTCAGCATCGGCGAGGACGGCCCGTCGCAAATGGGCCTCGAAGATATTGCCATGATGGCGGCACAGCCCGGCATCATCGTCCTCTATCCGTCGGACGCCACCTGCACCTATCGTCTGGTCGAAGCCGCAGCCAACCACAAGGGGATGGTCTACATCCGCGCCGGACGCCCGAAATCTCCGGTGCTCTATGGACCGGAAGAGACGTTCCCGATCGGGGGCAGCAAAGTCCTCCGCCAAAGCGCGAACGACGCGCTCACGATCGTGGCAGCCGGCGTCACATTATTTGAAGCCCTCAAAGCCCACGATCAATTGAAGGCCGCGGGCATTGCCGTGCGCGTCATCGATCTCTACAGCATCGCTCCCATCGACCAAGCCACCCTCATCGCCAGCGCACGCGCCACCCACGGCCGTCTCCTCACCGTGGAAGACCACTACGCGCACGGCGGACTCGGCGATGCCGTCCTGAGCGCGGTCGGGGCAGAAGGCGTGAAGGTCCACAAGCTCGCCGTCCGGACGATTCCCCATAGCGGCAAACCGGATGAACTCGTCGATCATTTTGGCATCGGAGCGCGATCCATTGTCGAAGCGGCCAAGCAGATCATCAAGTAATCGGTTGAGCTCATCCCCCACGGATGAGCTCAACCATATTCCTCTGCTCAAGATTCTCTCCAACGCAGACCGCCAACGCGTGCTTCAGGACTTGACCGAACAGCACTACACCAAGCGCGATGTCATTTTCCGGGAAGGCGATCCGACCGAATACTTCCACATCGTGAAGGAAGGCACGGTCAAATGCGTCAAATCGAGCCCCGAAGGGAAAGAATGCACGCTGAAGATGCTGATGCCCGGCGATCTCTTTTGCTGCGACGCCGCCGCCTTTGAGGGAGCCCGCCATCCGGGCACGGCGCAACCGATGGGCGATGTCAGCATCTTGCGGATGAACAAGAAGTCCTACTTCGACATGCTGCGCCGCAATCCCGAAGCCGCCATTGAAGTCATCAAGCATCTCGGGAATCGCCTCAATGAAGCCCAAGAGAAAGCCAAGGTCATGGCCCTCGACCGCGCTGACCAGCGACTGGCCTCGCTCCTGGTCGATCTGGCGACGAAGAACGGCGTGAAAGACCCGCAAGGCATCAAGCTCCCGATGAGACTGACCCGCCAGGATATGGCCAACATGGTGGGCACGACGACCGAGACCGCCATTCGCATCATGAGCCGGTTCACACGCGAACGGCTCGTGTCCGGAACGGCGACCCGTCTCATTATCCGGAATCTCGCCGGCCTCAAAGCCCTCGCCTCTGCGTAAGACCCTCCGGACCGGTATTTCCAACATATTTCAAAAACATGATGCGCGTCATATTTTTTTGACAGCGCCCTCCTTATGCTCGCACGCACAGACGATGTGTCGCTGAAGCCTTCAGAGACAAGAGCCCTCAGCACATTCGCCTGGAGAAGTTCGACCAACCATACACAGAGGAGCGCGACATGATGAACAGAGGATCACAACAGGTAGTCGCAATGGCAGGATCGGCTGCCATTGCACTGGCCGGACTGATAGGACTCCCGTCCTATGCGTCCGCAAAGACCCATGACATTCGCATGACTGCCGTCGAGTCCGACATCATCATTGACGGCGGCGGGGAGAAGTACGCCGCCTGGACCTTCAACGGCACGATGCCCGGCCCGGTCGTCCGCGTCACCGAAGGCGACACCATCAACTTCACCCTGACCAACCCCGCGACGAACAAGAACCCGCACGCGATGGACTTTCATGCGGCAGAGATCGACTTCTTGAAGAACTACAAGGCCATCAACGCCGGCGAAACGATCAGCTATACCTTCGTCGCCAAGAAGCCCGGGATCTTCTTCTATCACTGCGGTGCACCGCCCATGATTCAACACGTCGCGCGCGGCATGTTCGGCGCCATCATCGTCGATCCGAAAGACGCATCGGTCTGGCCCAAGGCGGACCGTGAATACGTGCTGGTCCAATCCGAATACTTCAAAAACCCCGGCGACGTGCAAGCGATGTTCGACCGGAAGTTCGACGGCATGATGTTCAACGGCGGCATCTTCAAATATCACCCGTTTGTCACGGGCGGCGGCAAGCTCGACGCCAAGCCGGGTGAGCGCGTGCGCGTCTATTTCGTCAACGCCGGCCCGAACGAGTTCTCCTCGTTCCACCCCATCGGTGAGATCTGGGACAATGTGTATGAAAGCGGCAATCCGGCCAATAAGCTGACCGGCGTGCAGACCTATGTGGTCGGACCGGGCAGCGCCGCAACCTTCGACGTCGTCGTGGAATCGGCCGGCGCCTACCCGCTGGTCACCCACTCCCTGACCGGTGCCCTTCGTGGCGCAATCGCCGTCCTCTTGGCATCCCCCGATGCCAAGCCCTCGACGAACTTGATGCCCATGGTACCGTGGGAACTTCCCGCAAAGACGAAGTAAGGTTCGCTACGAGCTCCGGCTGGTCTTTCGACCAGCCGGAGCGTATCATCCCCGTCCGAACCGTTCACGAGAACCAGATGCCGAACAGACGCACGATCCTTCTGATCGGTCTGAGCCTCTTCCTCTTAAGAGACGACACCGCTCAAGCTGAGTCGACACACGAGCGTGTCACGCTCATGCTCAGCGGCCCGGACTGCCCATCGATACGACAGAGAATAACCACGGCGCTCCATCAGCAACCCGGTGTGCTCAATGTGGATCCGGATCTGATGCCCGACCATGTACTCGTCGATATCGTTCAGTCGACGTTGACCGATACGACACTGGCGGCGACGGCACATACCGCGATCGCCGGAGCCCGGTGCCGGGCGGAGATCATGAAATCCTGCATCACGGCAGGGCCGTCGAGCCACCACACCGATCCGCCGTAAGTGCCGCCGACGGACCGACCCAGTCCCACTGACGGGCAGGCTATGTCGATCAGAAAACGAGAGGCCATATTACGGAGTCTGTTGGCTCGGCTCTGCCTGTGCGCCATTGCATCGGCGTTTCTCCTGCCCGCTCAGACCCAGGCCCAAGAAGCGCTGCTGGAAATATTGCCCATTCGGCCGTTCAACTTCGACGTCGCCTTGCGTCAACAATCGTTCGCGCCGAATGATCGGGAAGTGACGCTGCAGGCCGGCATCACGGCGCTGCGATACGGCGACGGGGAAGTGCGGGTCGGGTATCAGTATTTCAGTATCCACACCGACGATTTTCGAACCGATCAGCACGCGCTGTTTCTTAACCCGCGCTGGAATAACGTTCTGGACCTCCTTGAGTTTCCAGCCTCGATGCCGATCGGGCGAATGCTCAAGCATCTCTTTTTCGGCCCGCTCGAAGACCGTGCCGTTCCATATATCGGCGCGCTGATCGGCACGGTCATTTCAGGACAGGGACGCACCTCGCCGGGCCTGTTATATGGCGGCCAAACCGGCGTGCGCTTTCCCGTGGCGCAGGGCATCTCGCTCGACCTGAGCCTGCAATTTACGCAGTACGATGTGAACTTTCGCGGGGAATCGGGACAATCGCAACAATGGCTGTTTCTCACCGGATTTCGATATTGAGCCGGCTTCTGCGAGCAGATCGGAGCGCCCCGATGACGGACACCCATGCACACCGCACCGCCGCCTCTCGATACCTGAGGCCGTCGATAGTACCGATGATCGCCTGGCTGTTCCTCCTCCCGCTGACGCAGGGCTGCGGTCTGATCTTCGATGCCGTGCATCAGGTGTACCCCGTGACGATCAACGAAATGGATAAGATCTGCCGACGGCAGCAAGTCCAAGTCGGAATGGCCGTCGAACCGTTTCGGCCGTTTGTATTTCCCGCCGTCTGGACCGACGAAGGCGCGCGAGTGACCGGGCTCGATACCGAGCTGGTCCGGGCAGTGAGTGATGCCCTTACGATCCATTGCGGTACCCCCGTAGTTCCGGCGTTGCACCTGGTTCGTTTCAGAGATTTATTTCTGCTGCTGAACGAAGGGCAACTGGATTTCTTCGTCTCCGCAGTGGCAGCCGGAACACCGTCGCCCGGCCGGTCCGGATTCGCCTATTCCACGCCCTACTTCTCACAGGGAGGCATCGGCGCCATCGCCACCAGGCCGGAGGTCATCGACTTGCTCCAAACTCGCGTCAGAACCGCCGGCAGAAGCACACCCCGCGAACAACTCCTGAGCGGCCTGACCGTCGCCGTACAAGACAGCACGGCCGCACACCTCTATGCCGAAGCCAAGATCCATGCAGCCGGAGTGCTCGTGTGCGATTCGCTTCCCGCAGCCTTCGAGCACGCCGCCGCCGGCCTGTCGCCGCCGATCGATGTGATCATCGGAGCGCACCCGGTCTTGAATTTCATGGTCCACACGACGCGGCGGGACTGGCAACTCCTGGCGAAGGACGAACACACACCGCTGTGGTTCACGCTCGCCGACTATGCCGTTGTGATGGCGGAAGAAAGCTACACCTTGCGCTGGTTCATCAACGACGTCATTTTTCACCTGCACGAATCAGGGCGATTGGAACAGATGCGGCATCGCTGGATCGACGAAACCTATGCCTATCCACGCCGGGCATCGGCGGAAGGGCTCCCGTTCGACGTGCAAAAAATGCCGGCTCACTATGCCCAGGGAACCTGCCGGGCAGCATCGCCACACTGACCGAGTCAAAGGAGGTCGTATGATCTACCGGCCATGGCTTCCACTCATCACCCTGGCAATCGCCATTGGAATCACACCCGTTCAGGCCGTCCCACCTGAACAACAACGCGCCGAGGCTGAAGAGACCGCGCGGCTCCTGGCAAAACTGCTCCAAGCGGGTCGCCTGGTGATTGAGCAGAATCAGCCCCTGATCGATGATGTCCACAAAGGAGACAAAGGCTTTACCCCGGAGATGTTTGAACGGCAGATGTATGAGGTTTTTCGACAACGGACGGGGATCGATCTGAGCGCGCCGGCAACAAAAACGGCGTTGGCCGTGCCGCCTCTCGCGCGCACGCTCCTGCCGGCCTTGATTGAAGCCGGCAAGGATGTCGTCCGCGATGCGCAGGTCGTCATCAATCAGCGAGGAATCGGCTACAAGAATTTCATCCCTGCCACCTTCGGCAGCCAAACGGCGACACGCTTCTCCAAACGGTCTCGCGTCCAGCTGAAACAGACCACGATTCAACCGCGCAATCCCAAGAACGAACCTGATGAGTACGAGGCCTCTGTCCTTCGCTGGCTGGCGGGAAGGCCGAATAGTGAAGCCTATGTCAGCGAGTTGACCGAATCAGGAAAAACCCTGCGGGTCATGATGCCGATCTACTACCAGCGGGAATGTCTGGTCTGCCACGGCGAGCCGAAAGGGGAATGGGATATTTCAGGCTACCCCAAAGAGGGTTCCAGAGAAGGAGACCTGGCCGGAGCCATCAGCGTAAAGATCCCCTTACAAGCCGCCGAGTAAGGGCCGCCGCATCCATTCGCCGCATCTGGCACCTGTTCGCTCCGACCGGACCGACCCTCCCGCGGCGCGACGCGCCTACGGATTCGGCGCGACAAACACCAATACGATAAGGCGCTGCCCACTCTCGTTCTTCACCCCATGCTCTTCTCCAGCCGGAGCCATCGTCCCCTGCCCCGCCCCAAGCACTTGCTTCTCTGAACCCACCTGAAAAGTCCCCTGCCCCTCAAGGACGAGATAGACC
>JABFSU010000072.1 GCA_013140455.1 Nitrospira sp.
AATAGGGGCTGACCGCTTCGGTGTGATCCAGGACGCCGTTGACCCAGACTTGCATCGACACGGTCCCCGTGGCATTCGAGGTCGCCTGGACGGACCAGGGCTGCCCCGACGTCGGCGAGCCGACCACAGTCAGCATCGCTGTTGCCGCGGACGGTGCTACCGGCGGAGGTGTCGGGCCGGACACGGCGGAGGCTGTCACGACAACGGCCTGGCGCGCAACTTCGAGCCCATTACTCAGCGCCCGAAACTCCATCGTATAGGTCCCGTAAGGCTTCAGGACGGTGGTGCAGGCTGTGCCGTTGTCGCCGAAGGCACAATAGGGGCTGACCGCTTCGGTGTGATCCAGGACGCCGTTGACCCAGACTTGCATCGACACGGTCCCCGTGGCATTCGAGGTCGCCTGGACGGACCAGGGCTGCCCCGACGTCGGCGAGCCGACCACGGTCAGACCGACCGTGGCTGAAGCCGGTGGCGGTGGCGTGCCGGCCGGGATATAGGTGGCAACCGTGCTCTCGGCCGATTCGTTATTAGCAAAGTCGTACGCTGTGATCAGATAGTACTGAATGACGGCGGGTGTTCCGACATTTAAGCTGGTTACTTTTCCCAGTGTGGCAAGTCGTGTTGCCGTGCCAGAGGTTTTCGCGCAGGGCTGTAGACTGCATTGGTAGATATAGTACCCGGCTAGATCAGGCTCGGTATTGGCATTCCATGTCAGTGTGATCCCCCATGATGGATTGCTCCAGAGCATCAGTATAACGGCCACGGCGGTTGCCCCATAGATCCGGAGAGTCTCTTTAGATGTCATGGTGCGGCCTGGTCCTATTCGTTTCATTACTCATGAACGGTCGTACCGTCTTTGGAGATGCCGTCATCTCACATGCACGGTACCGTTTCGGGATAACTGGATGATTTGGTGATCCAAGCAGAGACTGGCGTCACGCAATCGGGTTCCAGTTATAGCAAGGCATGTGCCGTGTCTGTGCGTTAACGATTCAGGAGCAAACCCCTATATATTTACGTATGTCGCGTGGATTCGGTGTATCAAATGACGTGGAGGCTGTAGGGCAGGCCGTCGTGTTTCTTAGCTGACGGTAAACATTCCAAGAGGTTAGCTGCTGAAGGCGATAGACTGCATGTTTTACACGGTGTGGGGAGTGCGCATGCTCCAGCTGGATTTAAAGATCACAATGGCCTTCGCTTCTTGCGGAGCCAACGATTTGTATGTGCAGGTATCACCGCTCTTGATCATGGGTATTGTGAGTCGGTCAGCCGCTCGCGTCTCGAGTAGAGAGGTTTTGAGCTTCTTGGAAGAGCGCTATGGAGATACGGTGTGATCTCGCAATTTGTTTTTGCGACAGGCATCTAGATGCCACAGTGTTCAGGAGCATCGCGTACCAGGGTTGGTCCCGACAAACCGGACAGTCCACCGATCTCCCGGTCAGTAGGGTGAGGAGATGTACGGCAGGTCGGTTTTCTATAGCGCCCCGTTCGATGAACGGGTAAAGCGATCGGCGAGGAGGATGCCCGTGGTTTTCAGCTTCTGCTCACTGATGGTGGAGCGGACGGTCGAGAGCCGGTTGGAAAAATCAGGATGTGTTTTGAAGAAGGCCCGGTCGTCGCCTTTGAGGGTCCGTAGCCGGTCCAGGAATGTCTCGTAGGCGGTCGGATCGTAACCCACGCGCGACGCGAAGATGACTCCTACGCGGTCGGACTCCAGTTCCTTGCCCTGGTCCAGTCCCTCGTCCAACAGTTTTTTGACCGCTCCGTCGATCACGTTCTTGAACGCGTCGGGATTCTTATTGGCGTAGGCCAGACCGGCTTCCGCCACGCCGGCGATCTGCTTGGAGCGTTGAATGACGTCGAGGATATGTTTCTGGGTGACGTGACCGATCTCATGGCCCAATACCGCCGCGAGCTCGGCTTCGTTCTTGATCGTTTTCAACAACCCGCGGGTGACGAAGATGTAGCCGGCCGGCGCGGCGAAGGCGTTGATCGAGTCGTGGTTGAGGATTGCAAAGCGATACTCGATGTCGGCGCGATCACAGGTCAAGGCCACGCTACGGCCGACCAGGTTCACATATCGGGTCAAGTCCGGCTGATCGTAGACCCCGCCATAGCGGGCCACCACCTGTAAGGCGATCGCTTGTCCGATGGTTTGTTCTTCTTCGTATCCGATGGGTAGCAGCCCGCCGATGAGCGTTCCGCCGCCATGGATCGTCTTCGCCAGCCGTTCGTTTCCCGAGCTTCGAGCGGCGCCTTCGGCAGCCTTCTGGATTTCCGCACAGCCGGTCAGCCCGGCGGTCGCGAGCAGCACCAGGCCGACGACGAAAAGTCCGCGTGATGACCTATTCAGCATATTCGCCGAGCCTCCCGGCTTTGAGGAATGTCTGGATATCTTCGTCAGGAATCTTGTTGGCGGTCATCCGATCTACGGCATCGCGATGCTGCTGGGTAATTCCGACCCGATTGGCATAACTTTCCGACGCTTTATCAAGCCCGCGGGCGCCGGCCGAGGCGGTGACACCCGAGGCCTCGGTTCGTCTGAATCCCTTCCCCAGGGCAGCCAGCTCGTTGTCCCCTCCCGCCGGTTTCGACTCGGACACATTGCCGGAGTAGATCCAGCCTGTGACACCCTTGGCGGTCTTGACCTGCACCCAGCGGTCATCTCGCTTCACCACCTCCAAGGTTTCTCCTATTTTCAGGCTAGCCACGACGGGGTCCAGCGAGGTTTTTCCCGAACGTAATTGCGCGCTCTTGGCTGAGACATAGAGGGTCTCGCCGAAGGCGGCATCAGTCATGGCAGTTACCATGAAGACCAGGATGGCAAGGAAGGCATGACGGTGATTCACGGGAGCCTCGCTTACTTCGATGTGAGTTCATACACGCCATCCCACTCTTCGGGAGGCGGAGCTATAAGGTACTCTTCGGCTCTTTCCAAGTAAACCCGTGCCGGGCCGTCCTTCGGGTCGAGCGCCAGCGCGGCCTCAAATTGCGCGGCCGCTGTTTTGAAATCGCGTTGCTTGTAGGCCTCGAGCCCGATTCGATAGGTCTCGATGACACGGCGTCGTTCATCAGGCAGGCCTCCCTTGCGGGCGAGCAATTCGAAGACCACTACGGGCTCCTGTTTGCCTTTGACCCGCATGCGGTCGACCTCCCGCGCTTCGATGTCTCCGGCGGCGAGTTCGTAGGTGCGGGGACCCAACAGGATCAGCGTATCGTAAAACTTATTCGCGCCCTCCAGGCGAGAGGCCAGATTCACGGCATCGCCCATCACCGTATATTCCATCCTCGCCTGCGATCCCATATTGCCGACCACGAGCCAGCCGGAATTGATCCCGATGCGCGCGCTGATCTCCGGCTGTCCCTCGGTTTTCCACCGTTCGCGCAGCGTGGCAAGCTCAGCCTGTGAGTCTAACGCGGCAAAGCAGGCAAGGCTGGCGTGATTGGGCTCTCCGCGCGGCGCCCCGAAGATCGCCATGATGCCGTCCCCCAGGTACTTATTCACGTTGCCCCGGTGGCGGAGAATGATCTCTGTCATGGCCGAGAGATACTGGTTCAGGAGTTCGACGAGCCTTTCCGGATCCATCTGTTCCGAGATGGACGTAAATCCGGCGATGTCAGAAAAGATCACCGACAGTTCTTTTTTCTCGCCTCCGAGCCGGATCGCTTCCGGATTCCGCATGATCTCATCGACCACCTCGGCCGCCATGTATTTGTCGAAGACTGTCCGCAGTTGCCGGCGCTGTCGCCCTTCCGTGAGGTACTCGACGGTCGCGGCGGTGGCAAATGAGACCGCCAGCGCGCCTTCGGGAATGGCGAGATCGAGCCAGAGCCCGTGCGATGTAAAGGCGTGGACGGCGAGTCCGTAGTAGGCAGCGGCCAGGCCGGCGATGGCGGCCGCCTTGACCCACTGGGACTGCATCAACATGAAGGCCCATGCGGTGGCGAGCGTCAGGACGAGTGTGGCGGCTGCGAAGAGGCCCCACGACGCCGGCTGGAGATGGCGCTGTCGCAGCATGTTATCGAGTGCCGACATATGGATGAGGACGCCGGGTGCAAAGGGAGAAAGTGGTGTGACTCGCAGATCGTACGTCCCGGCGGCGGTGGTGGCCACGAATACGATTTTGTCTTTGAACAGCGCCGGGTCCAGCAGGGGAGGCTGGCCTCCCTGCATGTCGGTATAGGAGCGGAGGACGGCTCCGATGGGATAGACGGGGTAGACGCGATTCTCCAGCGATCCGTGCCAGTCGATGACCATGTCCTGCTCGGCGGTCAAGGGAATCGTCACCGGTCCAAGCCGAAGTTCCCGATGATGCAGCGATGCGCGGTCCGCTTGCAGAAGGTCGCGCGCGACGGTCGTGCTGATGTGCAGGAACGTCTGATCTTTCGCGTGCGCCAGTGGGGGGAGGCGGCGGGTGGTTCCGTCGATGTCCGGGGTCAGATTGATATATCCGAGACCGTGAGCGGCCTGCGCGAACAGCGGCAGGGGCAATTTGGCGCCGGTATAGGTCGAGACTGTTCCGGTCGGCGGAGGAGTCTGATCGTCGAGTGCGATCGTCGCTTTCTTCACGATGTCAGGCGGGTATTCTTGCGTGCTGGAAGCGGACGAGTTGCCGTCGGGCATCCGCTCGTCCTGCATCAGAAACGGCAGATAGACGTTCCCGGCCGCTCGCATCTCTTCGGCGAACACGGCATCAAACTCCTCCCCCGACCGATCCGGTTCGAGAAACAGGAGATCGAAGACCACGGCTTTAGCGCCGGCCTCTTTCAGGTAGTGGACGACATACCCGTGCCGGTCGCGGGACCAGGGCCACTGGCCGTAGGATTCCAGGCTGGCCTCATCCACGGCAACCAGTACGATGTCGTTCCCGGCCTTGGTGGAATCTGCGTACCGATGGAACCGATGGTCGAGTGTCTTGAGTTCTGTGACGGTGAGCCATCCCGACCAGTGCAGGGCCAAGGCGAGGAGCCATACCGCTCCCCCGACCAGCGTTCCAGAGATTACCTTGTTGTATCGCGTGGCAGCTTGCATCTCACGGCTCCACCGTCGATGACAGGAAGCGGTCGGGGATTAGTTCCCGGACCGGCGGAAGAATTGGAGGATCTTCGCGGTGAGCGACTGTCCATCCTCTGCGACGGACCTCAGTTTTGACGCGCGATCGGCGGTTTCGCGCGTGGCCGCCAGCGCCGATTGCCGGGTCGTGAGGATTGTGCCGAATTGTTCGGCCAGGCCGGGGGTACGGGAGATGATCCGGCTCATGGCGTGCTTGCCGATGACCGTGACGGTCAGTTGGGATTTCGCTTGGACCGTGGCGGAGCGTGGGGCTCCGGTGAGCAGGGACATTTCGCCGAAGAACTGCCCTTGCTTGAGCGCGGCGACCGGCGTGCTCTGGTCACCCGTTTTGATCACGACGTCGGCGTCGCCCGCCATGACTACGAAGAGCTCCTCTCCCGGTTCGCCTTCCCGCACGACCTGCTCGCCGGGCAGGTAGACGCGTTTCTGCGCGTGCTCGGCCAGCGAGTGCAGCGCCTCTGCGTCGAGTATCGCTAAGAAATCGATGGCACGAAACTGCTCCTCAATGCTGGCCAGTTCGATGGCCCGCAACGCCGTCAGGTCAGGGGCCTGAGTCATGTGTACGACACGTTGAGGATAGGGGATCTCAATGCCATTGCGCTGGAAGGCATACCAGACATAGGCCATCACCTCGCCCTCAAGGCGTTCACGGCCTCCGTAATCATGGAAAAAGAATTTGAGCTTGTAAGAGATACCCGATTCCTTAAACTCCTCAACGAAGCTGATCGGCGCTGGAACGGCGACGACGCCGGGAACCGCCAAAGCAGATTGCATGAGGATTTCTTTCACCTGCATCGGGGGATGAGCATAGTTCGCTTCAACGTGGATGGCTCGGGCGCACAGGCTTTCCGGCCGGCTATGGTTGGTGATGGCGGATTGAGAGACGGCATCATTGGGAAGCATGATGTAATCGTAGGCGCGCGTTCTGATCGTGATGTAATCAAAGGCGATGTCGGTGACGACACCCTCTTTGTCCATCAACGTGACCCAGTCGCCGACGTGGATCATGCGGCCGAGTTGGATGCCCGAGGCCAGGCGCGCGATGACGTCTTTGAGCGCGAACCCCACCACAGCGGTGGCGATGGTCGGGAGCGCGATCAAGGTCAGCGGATCCATTTCGAGAACCGCCCGAAGCAGGACGAGGCCCGCCAGGGTGACCCCGACGAGCAGGAAGATCAGGCGGAGCATCCGGGGGATGTATTTCCCCCGCTTCTCGACGAGGTAGTCTTCGATGAACAGCAGGTCCAGAGTTTTCAGGATGACGAAGCAGGTCGCCAGGTATGCAATGAAGGCCAGCCAGGGCTGCGCCCACTGGGGCACATGTGAGATCAACCCTTGTGTGGTGAGTTCCAGCAGGAGCACGAGCAGGATCGTGGAGAGGCATCCCGCGTAGAATTCAACTCCGGCAGGTTTTTTACGGACGGCGCCGAGGTATGCAAGTAGTCCGATGGTGATCAGACCGAGAATCGAAGCTACGCCCATAGTCGTCTGCCAGCTTCCATAGGAGGTGATCGCCGGGTTCTAAGGCCGCGCCGCCGCCACAGATACGGGCGCGCCAGGCAGAAGATAGACCGGATGATCCTGGGATGCAAGATGACACAGGCGGCACGGTCTGTACAGGCGCCGGGGGACAATGGAGCGGGGTGTCCTGCTATATGCCAGCGGGACGGCCGTACGGTCGTGTGACCGTCAGCGCGTGACCGTCAGTTGGACGGGCACACCGCTGCTGCTGCCGCCGGAAGCGGCTGTCACAGTCACCGTCGATGTCCCGGCTGGTGTGCCGGTGGCTGGCACGCCGCTACCAGAATTAGCGGGCGGTGTGGACGAATCGCTGCTGCTGCAACTGGCCAGTGCGATCATGAGGACCAGGAACCATCCCGTCCATAGGCCGTGGTCGTCAACTCGCCGCCGGTACCACAGCATGCCGGTCATGAGCAGTGCGAAGGGAGTCAGCGCGTAGGCGAACATTGTCGGAGGAGATGCGCCGGGAGACAGGAGCGCAACCGGCCCACCGTCGGTGTTAATTGTGAGCGTGGTGTTCACTGGGCCGCCGTTGGGTGTCACGCTCGGCGGATTGAAAGTGCAGGTCGCCCCCTGAGGCAGGCCGGAGCAGGCAAAGGTGACAGGCTGAGCAAAACCTGCATTCGGCGTCACGGTGATCGTGGTCTGTGCACTTTTCCCGGCGGAGACGGTCAACGTATTGTTGGGGGCAGAGGATCCGAGCGTGAAGGGAGCCGGCCTACCAGTCAAGCATGGTCCCCCGATATCGGCGTCACAGAACTGGGCAATGAAAGCGACGGTTTCGTTCTGCCCCGTTTGAGCGGTAGTCGCTCTGCCTTGAATCCACTGACCGTCGGGAGACATGCCGGTGACGGACACCAGCGTTATCCCGGTCATATCGATACCGCTACCACTGAGAACCTGGCCTAGCTCCTGAGTCCCGGTTGCTTGAGTCCAGCGGAAGGCCTTTCCTTGATTCCAGCCCGCCACAATATCTTGGTAGTCCAGAAAATCAGGATGGGAAATCCCGACCACGATTTTGCCATTGTCGCTAACGGCGGTGGCCGCCGCTGTTTTATCTGTTCCCAGGGGAGCGATCAGCTGTGCCACCGGATTCTGTGTGGTCCAACGAAAGGCGCTTGAGGCGGTAGAAGTGCCGATTTTCCCCACGACGACTGTACCATCTGCGGAAACGGCGGTTGCCAGTGAGGGTACGGTATTAGAAACGAGTTCCGTGAACGTGCTGCCAGCCCAGCGGAATGCTCGTGGAAAGGTGCCGCCAAAGGTCGAATCGCCTACGATTACATTGCCATTACTGCTGACGCCTAGAGCACGGGATGGACCACTGGCACCAGCCAAAAGGTTCAAGTCCTCCATCGTGCCTCCTGCTGAGGTCCAACGGAATGCATGCTGACCACCACCGGCGATTTCCGAATATCCCACCACGACGGAGCAGTCTTGATTGGTATCGGTCCCAAAAGAATGCCCGCTGCCGAGCGTGCCGAGATCGCGCGGCCCAGTGGCCGCCGTCCAGCGGAGGGCATGGAACGGCGTGAAGAAGCCAGCATCCTGATAGCCGACGACGCAGGATCCGTCGCGGCTTAGGTTTGTGCCACTCCCACTCGCGGTTGGAAGATTGGACGGTTGCAGCGAAACACGATTGGTGGGAGTTGGCCTACTGCCACGTAAATCAAAACGCTGCAGAGCTGCTTCAAGCAACTGAGTTTGTTGAATACTTATCTCCGACCCGTCGGCAGTGTTTAGTTCATCGTTTTGAATGATCAATCTGCCAAAGAAGCTTGTAGTTGGGTCGCTGAGATAGGGATCATAGCGAGCTGCCGCTTTCTCAATTCAATAGAACGACAGACCGGTTATCGCGACCAGCGAAGCCAGAACTCGTACACAATTCATGATTCTCACCTCGTTGCTGCTCACGCGAGTGCACGAGAGGAGCCAGTCGCGCTGGCCAGGACCAGGAGCAATCCCGCTCTAGCAACTGCAGCGCGACCTAGGCATGTCCTTTGTGCGAGAGGAACTAGCCTATGATTGATTGGATTTCACGTTGTCCATCCACTAACGGCTCAGAGGTCCGCTACTATAGTAAAGATTTTAAAGAGCAACCACACCCCCCTCCAAAGAGGGGGCAAGGTGTTCATGGAAAGGTATTCATGAAATGATAATTGGAACGGCAGGTGATAACTTTTGAGGGGTATTCGGCTCGTTGGGGAGGCGTGTTGACAGGTTTTGACTGACGCAGTAGCCTGGCTCCTGCTCTGCCCGCCGCCTAGGAGGTCCCAATGCCATCCTTGCGTACAATCTCAAAACAAAAGCTAAAACCGGGGGTGATCCTTGCGCTGCTGTGCGCCGGTGCCGCACTCGTGATGCCTCATTCGGCGACGGCAGCCGGTTGCGACGCCGTCGTCGGCAAATGGGCCTGGTTTGTCGGCGGCGAGGTGACCATCAACGCCGACGGGACGTTCATGCAGAAGTCCGGCAACTCGGGCACGTGGGAATGCCTGGATCCAGCAAAGGGCGCGGTTGGGCTCAAATGGAAGCAGGGCGGATACCTCAACCGACTCGCCCTTGCAGACGGAGGGACGAAGCTGGTCAGCACCGACCCCTCGCAATCCTTCGTCAAAGCGACCAGGATCAATCCGGAAACCGTACTCACTGACTTGTTGGCCCCTCTTCAGGCCACAAACAGCGACTCATCGTCGTCTCGCAGGCCCACGGGACAGCCCGGGGGGACAGTGCCGATTAAACCTTCCACACCTTTTACAAAACCAAAGGCCCCAATTTCATATGAATCTCCCCAAGGCTTTGTCAATTCCGATCCGAAGGTCGAGGCGCGATTCAAGCAGGGCTACGATCTGTTCACCAATAAAAACTATGCCGCAGCCTTTCCAATCCTGATGGATGTGGGACAGGCCGGACATCCCCGGGCCCAAGCGATGTTGGGACGGACCTATCAGGAAGGCTTGGGTCAAGCGAAGGATTACAAGCAGGCCGCGGAGTGGTACGGCAAGGCGGCGGCGCAGGGCCATCGCGCTGCGCTATTTTCGCTGGGAAATCTGTATTTCGAAGGCGACGGCGTGACGAAGGATCAAGTCAAAGCCATCCAACTGTATCGGCAGAGTGCAGACAAAGGCTACGACCAGGCTGAGTTCATCTTGGGACTCTCCTATGAATTCGGTTGGGGTGGACTTCCCAGAGATCGTCGGACGGCGATTAAGTGGCTGGATCGAGCCGGCCGCCACAAGAACGGCGGAGCCGGTTTTATTGCGACCTGGTTGGAGAAACCCGACACGCCGCATTTCAAGGATGAGGTTCAATTGGGAAAGTATATCGGCGCCATCATCGACAAAAGGGCTGCTGCGGCTTTCGGCAATGGTAGTGGTGGTGGTGCCAAAGAAGACCCCTGCGGCTATGCAGGGCCTGTGGCGGCTGCCTGCAAGCACGGGGATTCAGGAGCAATGGACCGTTACAGGGAGCATCAAGAAACCCAGGAGGATAAGCGGAAATATGGTGTCCAGTGATCGTCTCCTCTGTGCCATCAACGCAATCGGCGTTGTGCGCAGATGGCCTCCCTCGTGGAGGGGCGCCCTGTTCCACGAAATTTACTGTGCAGGCGACGGGGGGCCGGCGACGTCATGGTCCCAGAACGGCGGGAGCGGATAGCTGCGGTAGCCGTACCCGAATTCCTCGAATCGCCTGGTGATGCGTTTCGTATTCTTCGAATCGGACGGTTCGCGAGCCTCCATCAATCGCCGATAAGGAATGCGGGGATCCTGTTTGGGTAAGACCTTCCGATCCGTCGCACAATGCATCAGCCACCCAATGAGATAATCGCGCATGAGTTCGCGATCTTCCCACGCACCATAGACGGCTTCATCGAGATCGAGCGCCTGGTCGGCGGCGATTCCTGCAATATCGAACGGTTGTTGGCCTGACTTTCCTCGTTGTGGTTGCGGCGCCCCACCAGTGTAACGGGCCCAATCTGGACCCCGGTAGTTCGGGACCGATGTGGCGAAGCAATCATCCACCGTCTTTTCTAACACCGTCGGTTGTGACTTGCCTCGTGGAGCAGCCGGTTTCTCCGGTACCCGTTTAATGCCTTTGCCTCCGCCATTGTCCGGAGCGGGAGACGGCTGAGGCGTCGGTTGAGTCTGGACGTCGTCGGGGGCTGTTCCGGCGCCGGTGGAGACGAACTGGTCTGATTGAGGACCGGTCTGACGAATGGCCTGGTTCACGCAGTCCTTGAAGGCGCGCAGCTTCTCTCCCCGGAGACGAATCTGTTCATTCGCCTGCCTGACCAGCTCGGTTTGTCGCCGGCTGTTCCCCGGGCGTTTCGCTTCTTCATAGAGGGCCAACGCTTTATCTTGAAATGCCTTGGCCTCGTCAAGGATCGAGAGGCAGTGACTGGACTTCTGCTTCACTTCCGCCGAATGGTTGTCGTACCAGCGGTGCGCGCCGCCGACGGCAAAGCGATCGTACTCGCCGGATGAGCTGAAGACATCCGATCCTTGCGGTTGCGCAAGACCGGACGACGAAACCAGTACGGCCCCTGCAAGTGCGAGAGAGGCGATCCAACAGGCGGGGAGTCGAGCGCTCACGATGCTACCGCTGCCGCCTGGTGACATACTTCGTGCTGTCCATTTCAGTGATCTCCATCGCATCCGGACCCGTGAATTCATACCACATCGTGCCGATCTGTCCCGATATCTCGTCGTAGAGCATCATTTCGCCACGGGATGGTTCCGATCTGCCCCGAACCGGATCGCGTCCTATTTGAACGTCCATTTTGCCTTGTGAGGTCGAGCCGTCAGTCGACACGAGCGTATAGTCGGCGTCGGATTCGATCGTTAATGTTTTCTTCGGGAGAAACTGATTGTCGGGTTTCATGTCCCATCTGCCGACGACTTCCGGGACAACCCGCGCCCGGGGCGCCATGTGCCGTACGGCCATCTGAGAACGTTGCTGATCCTGTCGCGTCTGCTGATCGATGTAGGGTCGTTTTTCTTCGCTCATGCCGGAGTAAGGATCGCGCGGCTGACGTGAACTCAATCTCCCCATGGCCATGTTCAATTCATTCAGATCTTTGCGCAGGTGATCCGGCAGATTGCGGCCGGCTTCGTACAACACCTGTTGCGCTCCCTGGAGATCGCCCTTCGTCATCAATTCTTTCGCCAGGTAGAACTGCGCTTCAGATGCCGGCCCGCCGGCGATGTGGCTGAAATTGGTATCGCCTCGGGCATTACCGATCTGCGGCATGCCGGCCATTCTCAACGGCCCGTACATGGCTGCGACCCTGAAGTGCTCGATCGATTCGTCGTGTCTGCCCATTGCCGAGAGCAGTTTGCCGGTCTGCAGATGTGCGCCAGCCACGAGGGTGGCCGCATTCTTCGGCGCCATGACGACGGCGCCCTTTTCCGGTTGCTGGTCGGGCCACATGGCGGTGAACATCTGGCGGGACTCGAAGCCGCGCTGCATCCGTTGCTCATAGCCGAGCACGGCGTGATAGTGGGCCAGTGCGTCAGCCTGTTTCCCGGCCCGCTCCGCGAGCGCCGCCAGATGAAAGCGCGCCTGGATCGCCAAGCCAAAGTCCAGCGCGTCACGGCCCAACGGCTTGTCGGGCTTCGCGGCCGGTTCGTCCAATTGCAGGCGCGCTTCTTCCAGCGCCAGGGCCGTTCGATAGGCCGCCGCCGCTTCGTCGATCTTGTCGTCTCCTTCGAGAACCACGCCGAGATAGGCGGGGATGCGAGCGTCTTCCGGATCGACTTGACTCGCTCTCGTGAGATAGCCCTTGGCCCCTTGCCAGGCGGTTTTCTCCGTGCGATTCCATGCGAGCCGCAACAGCGGCGCGGCGGTCGTCTGGATCAGATTGGCGGCGATCAATCGCTGCTCCTCCGCCTTTTCCTGTTGCCCTGATTGCGCATAGAACTGCACCAACCGGTCCTGGGCTTCCAACGATATGGGGTCGAGCTTAACGGCCTGCTCAAGGGCTGCCTGCGCTTCAGCAGTCTTGCCTTCCCACAAGGCGAGGTCGGCGAGAATCAGGAAGCCATCCACCGTGCCTTTGATGACCGTCGCGGCTTTTTCTAACGCGGCCCTGGCCCGGTGCCGCAGTTCGGCCGCGAGTGCCTCCAACTGCGCGGCTCGTTGCAAGTCGGCTTGCGAGGGCGGGTAGCAGGTCGTCGCCGTCACCCGATAGACGCCGTCGCTTCGCGTTTCATCGTGCGATGAACTTGAACATCGCTCCTGGCGCAGGCCTGCCGCCTCCGCAGACATCTGGTTCGCGCGCATCGCGCGAAACTTCGCATAGAGGCGCAGGGCATCGGGATTATTGCCGGCGAGTTCCAGCGCCTGATCCGCCAATTTGTCGGCCTGGTTGTATTGCTTCAGTCCAGTCAACGCCACGGCCTTCTGCATGATGGCGCCGACGTGCTTGGCATTGAGTGTCAGGGCGCGATCCGCCAGTTCGATCGCCCGTTTCAGTTCCTTCTCACGCGATTCCTGGAACCGGTACAATTGGAGTTCCCTGCGCGGCTCGACTTTTTCTCCGCGATTCTCGGCTTCTTCAACGATGTAGGTCGCCAGATCGACCAGCTTGTCCGGATTCTTGGGATTGTCCCGGACCGCATCTTCAAGGACCCGCAGGCGGTCCTGATAGATTTCGTCGTAGCGAAGCCGCTGCGCTCCCGCCACCCGGTGCAGTTTTGAAGCGATGCCGGTCAATTGCTCCATCGGCTTTCCGGCTTGCGCCGCCTCCCGCAACTCGGTCAGCAGTTTCTGGGCCGAGCCCGTCGCCGTGTGCTTGCCGAGCTCATCCTCAATAGCCGAGCGGGCTGACCGTGTCGCGAACCAGCCAGCTTTCTTATAGACCGCCAGGTCCGCGCTCATGCGTGGTTCGTCGCCCAGCCGCGCTGCGGCTGTCGCTCGTCCCAGGTAGGCATCAGAGAAGTCGGTCTTGAGGGTCGTGGCGATGGTAAAGGCTTTGCGGGCGCTGGCCGGTCGTCCCGCGTCGAGCCAGGTCTTTCCTGCCTGGTATTGCGCATCAGGATCGCCCGGATTCGCGGCAAGTGCGCGTTCCACGTGGGCCAGGGTTCCGCCGCCGGAGACCTTGCCGCCGGAGGTCTGTTTGGCCCGTGAGACGTTCAGTGCGGTCAACTCCGGACGCCGGTAATTCCGCTCGGCAAACATCTGCCCGGCTTTCAGCATCGCCTGTCGCATCTGAGGGCTTTTCGTGCCGTTGGGATTGCCCGAGCCGCCGGAATCAGCCGGGAGACGATGCTTCTGATATTCCATCGCAAGTTGATAGACGATGAAGGAACCGTATTCGGAGGAATAGTCGTGTCCTCCCTGGGCGACATGCCCCGGAATGCTCACGACCGCCGGACGGTCCGACTGAAGGCCTCTCGGCCCGCCTCCCAGCGCATGGTCGGGGACAAGGATGATCCCGCTCATGGCTTCGGTCGCCCACACCCACAACTGTGCTTCGCGGCTCCGCGATCCTAGTCGTTGCGCCCGTTCGAGGTCCTTCTGTGCGCGCGGAAAATCTTCCGCGAGCGTCTTTGCCACTCCGCGGGCCAGCACGATGTCCGGGTCGTCACCCGATTGATCCAGTGCGCGAGAAAAGGCTGAGGCGGCATCCGGCCAGCGGCCCTCATTCAGGGCATCCAACCCTTCCATATAAGGGAGTGCGGCTTTCGGCGAGAGTGCGAGCGAAAGAGCGGGCCAGAGGAGGCATGCAGTCGCCAAAAAACTTGCGAGTGGGGCGCGTCTATACGAGGCCATAAGAACCTCCTTATTACCCAGGGTGGGCGATCCGATGGTTCACCGCTCGCAAGATGCAAAGCTTACAAGTTGTGTTCGTTCGCAATCAAGAGCGGTCAATGGACCGGGCTTGTGTGAATGCAATTTCGTTTGTATGATCTCCATATGAATCTTCGTTTCTGCATCGCATCGTTGTTGTTCACGTTGCTGGCGGTTCCTGTTGGAGCCCATGCAACGGAGGACCTCCCAGTAGCCGACTCTCCCGCCTTGCAGTCGCTGAATGAGCAGTTTTCCCGGGGAGGCGTTGAGTCTGAGGTTCCGCTCTACGCGCCGGCCTCGCTGCCGTCGTACTCTTCATCATCGTCGATCTTTCGGGATATTCCGTCGATCAGCGGTCGCTACTCAGTGGGCGGACGAACCATCATGCCGTATATCGGGGCGGGATTCGGCGGCGGGTATACGTCGGAGTTGAATCGTTCGTTGACCGGTCCTCCTCCCGTGCAATCTGACATCGGGCTACGCAGTCAGTTCGGGCAGGGATTTTCGCCGAATGAGTTTCAGATGGGCTTCCGCATTCCCTTCTAACAGATTCACGCACCGCCCTCACGGAGTTGAGCCTCGGTTCCATCCCCTCTGTTGAGCTTCAACGGGTCGATAGGCTATCGTCCTCAAAACCTCCGGGCGGTTTCTTACGGCTAAAACGGAGCTTGATAGTCTTTCGGATCAGGCGTGAGGAGAAGCGACGATGACATCAGGATGGCGGATCGGGATCTCAACTGTGGTCTGTGTAAGCGGGCTGCTCTATGGGGGGATCGCTCAGGGACAGCCGGAAGCTATAACCCTGCGCGGCGATGTGGCACGCGGTAAGACGCTGTTCGTGAGGAATTGCGCCGGTTGTCACGGGCCCGAGGGCGGAGGGGACGGGTATCGGCTTTTAGGCCAGGATCCGGCGAATCTCACCGCGCCGTCGACCAGGAAGAAATCGGATGCCGAGTTGCTCAAGACAATTCATAACGGTAAACCGAACATGCCGGCCTGGAAGGGAAATCTTTCGGAGAGTCAGAGTCGGGACGTACTGGCTTATGTGCGGGCGTTGGCCAAATAGCGGTTCGGCGATCACAGTCGATTTGTCCGTGCGAATTCATGTGACCGCGAAGGCGCGGGGATCGAGCGCCTGTCCCGTGGCGGTGCCTTCGACGCCGGCGAGATAGGCTTGGGCGACGGTGGCGGCGGGCAGGCCGATCGATGGGTCCATCTTCCTCGCGATCAAGGTCTCGGTCACCCAGGGCGGGCTGACGACATTGATGCGTATCCCGCGCGGAAGTTCCAGGGCGGCGGCGCGGGCGAAGCCTTCGAGCCCCGCATTGACCATGCTGATCGATGCACTGCCCTTCATGGGTTCCCGGCTCAGGACGCCGCTGGTGAGGGTGAAGGAGCCGTTGTCGCGCATCTGCTTCCGGCCGAAGCGCACGAGGTTGACCTGCCCCATGAGTTTGTTGGTCAGCCCGAGTTGAAAATCCGCATCCTTCAGATCGTCCAGGATTCCGAACGCGGCCCGGCCTGCGGCACACACGAGCGCATCGAATCTTCCAACAGTTTGAAACAACTGAGCGATGGACTCTATCGATGCGAGGTCCACGCGAATCGCGCCATTCTTATTCCCCACGGCCACGACCTCATGACGTGTGGACAATGCTGCGACGACTGCGGACCCGATCGTTCCCGTTGCCCCGACGACGATGATGCGCATGCGTTTTCCTCCTGGATATGAATCTCTGTGGCTGTCTTCGTGATGACCCCCTGACGAGATTAGGCGGCCGCCCTGTCCGGACGCAAGAGGGGACGCCGTCGAAAGTTCGGACTCGCAAAACATCATCCGGCATTACATCATCCGTTCGGGAGGAGCAGGCCCAATGGACTCCAGGTTGCCCGACCATTTATTCTGGGGGAAGTTGGTCCAGTCGCTGATGTGCGAGGGCCATGCAGGAGTCCGGGAAACGAGAAACCGTCATGATGCATCATCCTTCCGACCGTCTCAGGGCACTCGCGGTGTTGGCTATGGCGGTTCTTTCGCTGGCCGGCTGCAGTCAGTTCGAGCCGCGCGACAAGCGGTTTTACTACCGTGCGTTCTGGAATTTTGCCCTGCGCGAAGATCTGGCTGAGCTCGACAGCGAGTTCAATGGAGTCGATTTCGGCCATTCCAACCTCTACGAAAATTTATTGCTGACCGGCGGGAAGGATGTGCCGGCCATCGAAGACCGGGCGAGAAAGGAAACGCTCGCGTTCATTGCCACCAAGCCCCAGCTCAATCCCAACGAAGAAGCGATCGCCCCCACGTATATGAAGCTGGCCTGGCGCGCGCAGAACACCTTCGACGAAGCGCATGCCCTGCATCGTGCCACCTATGACATTGTCGTCTCCGACGAGCCCGACAAAGATCGCGCGCTGCGGAACGTGCTGGCCTATTACCGGGAGAGTGCCTATGCCATTACGGCGAAGCGGCTGGACCATCACCGGCTGGATCAGTTGCCCTATTCCAAGACGTTCCGCAAACGGTTTCCCCTCTTCAACGCGACCATCTGGTCGTACCATTACCTGCAAGTGGCCGTGTACGATCCCTTGCAGGCCGCGCACGATTTAGCGGCGAAGACACAAGCGGTGCGGCCGATCCTTGCGACCTATCATCGCTATCTCGAGCAGCCGCCGGTGGAGTGGACCTTCATGCCGCTGACGGCGGAGCTGAGCCCTGCGTTCGCCGCGCGCTATCCGGAGATCGCCAACACCTTCGATAATCTCCACATGCTTCACGACAACATCAGCGATATCCTCGCGAGCGAATTGCTGCTGACCTGGGACGCGAAGCGGGCGGAGATCTATCGTCTCGTGGACACGTACTATCTGGCAAGCGCGGATGCGACCAATCCGATGATCGTCGGAGACCGGGAGCGGCACCATTGACGCGGCCGGCGTGGCATACAGTGAGCGCGATGCTCCTTCTTCTGTGTGGGCTGTTGCCCCAGCCTTCCCTGGCTTTGGATCACGATAACCTTGATCCGAACCGGCCGATCGGGATGGAAGACGCCTACGCGATTCCCAAAGGCGAAATCGGGATGGAGGGCGGCGTGCGTTTCAACGACCGGCGGGAAGGCCGCACCCGCGTGACCTTCCAGCCGCAGATCATCTACGGCGCGTTCGACAATACGCAGATCGAAATTCAGGGCGATCTCATGTCCGACCCCCATACTCTCGTCGGTGCGGCAAAGTCGGGCGACCTGCATCTGGGGGTGCTCTACAACTTCAATACAGAAACGATCAGCCTGCCAGCGTTTGCGGCCCGCGTCGAGGTGGATCTGCCCACCGGGGTGAACTCGAAAGGCGTGGATACTCAGATGACCGGCATCCTGACCCGTTCGTTCGGCCGGCTGCGTGCGCACCTCAACGCGGGCTACACCATTCTCGGATCACCGCAGGGGCAGGAGCGGCCGGGCACCTATCGGGCTGTCGCCGCAGTGAGTTATCCCCTGGGCTATCCGACGAGCTTCAGCGACACGTTGATCGCCAGTCTGTACACGCGGGAATCGGATCTCCGCGGCCAGCGGAATCACACCGGAATTGAGATCGGTCTGCGTCATCAACTCACCTCGCGCATGGTGTTGGACGGCGGGCTCGGTACCGAATTCGTCGGGCCGGCGGATCGCGCAGCCCTGTTGGGCACGATCGGGCTGTCGGTCGGATTCTGACCGGTTCTCCGGGAGCACGCGGCGGGCGGGTTTCATCCTTACTACTCACCCAGCGGCCTGCTAGAATGCTCCGCCATGACCGACCAAGCCGCAACCATTCAGCCGCGCCGGGCCGCGGCCCTGTTTATCCTTTTCACGGTGCTCCTCGACATGCTGTCCTTCGGTATCGTGATTCCGGTATTGCCGAAGCTCGTCGAAGAGTTTCTGTCGGGTGACACGGCGCGCGCGGCGGAGATCTTCGGCTACATGGGCACGGCCTGGGCGCTGATGCAGTTTGTCTGTTCGCCCATTCAGGGCGCCCTGTCCGACCGGTTCGGCCGGCGGCCGGTCGTCCTGCTGTCGAATGCCGGATTGGGACTCGACTACGTCCTCATGGCGCTGGCGCCGAATCTGGCCTGGCTGTTTGCGGGGCGGGTGATCGCCGGAATGGCGTCGTCGAGCTTCAGCACGGCCGGCGCCTATATTTCCGATGTAACGCCGCCGGAGCAGCGAGCTGCGGCGTTCGGCAAGATCGGCATGGTCTTCGGTCTCGGATTTATTCTCGGCCCGGCGCTGGGAGGATGGCTCGGCGCGATCGATCCGCGGTTGCCGTTCTGGGGCGCCGCGACTCTCAGTCTGTTGAATGCCTGCTACGGTTTCTTTGTGCTGCCTGAGTCGTTGCCGCCCGAGAAGCGGGCGGCCTTTGCCTGGAAGCGGGCGAATCCGGTCGGCTCGTTGGTGTTGCTGCGGTCGCATCATGAATTGTTCGGGCTCGCGGCTCTGGCCTTTCTCGGCTACCTTGCCCATGCGGTGCTGCCGAGCATTGCCGTGTTGTACATGGGTTATCGCTACGGATGGGACACGGCGAGCGTCGGGCTGATGCTCGCCGGTGTGGGTGTGGCGGCGATGATCGTGCAGGGCCTGCTGATCCGGCCGCTCACCGCACGATTCGGCGAACGGACGACGTTGCTGGCGGGGTTACTCTGCGGTGCCGCCGGATTTGCCGTCTACGGAGTCGCGCCGCAGGGCTGGATGTTCTGCCTGGGCATTCCGATCATGGCTTTCTGGGGGCTTGCCGGCCCGGCGACCCAGGCCTTGATGACGCGCCGCGTGAGCGGATCGGAGCAAGGCCGGTTGCAAGGGGCGATGGCGAGCATTAACGGCGTCACTGGCCTGATCGGGCCGACGCTCTTCACGCAGATCTTTGCCCACTTCATCGGCGTGCAAGCCGGCTGGCAGCTTCCCGGTGCGCCGTTTCTCCTTGCGGCCTGTCTGCTCCTGACCGGGGCAGGCCTCGCCTGGCGAGTGACCCGATCGCGCGAGTAAGCGCTTCCTTATCAGGCGGCAACCTCTGTTCAACTTGCTTGCCACGCGTTACGCTGTTCCGACTTTTCCCGTCACCCCGTATGTCCCGCACCGGAATCTTTCTTTTTCCTACAGGAGAAGGCTGCTTGCCTCGTTTATTCAGCTAGGCGTAATATTCAACATCCCACCGTGTTTATCTATAAGGAGGTGTTATGGCCGTCCTTACCAATTCCAAAAAACCGCGAGTGTCCTTTGACCGCAGCATCGAACGGATGCGGGGACAGCTGGCCGACCTCGCCCCGTTTCTGGGCAAGGGGAAACCCACGCGCAGCCTGGACGAGTTCGACTTTGAAGCGGAGAAGTTGATCGGCGACCTGCTGGGGCAGACCTCCGATCTGTTGCATGCGTATGAATATGCCGAGCTGGGCGAAGCGGCCGGCCTGGTGAATATGACGGATGAGGCGCCGGAAGGCACCGGCATGGACAGTCAGCGGCAGAGTCTCTTGCAACGCAGCCGGGTGTTGGAGAGTTGCATCTCCGAATTGGAAGCGCGCCGGTCTGCCGAACCGAAGAAGAGCAAGATAGGGCGGACCCTCATCGGCCCGCAGGTAGCTGAACACATGTCTTCGGACATACGGAGCCTGTCCCAGGACGCCACTCTGCAGGAGGCGGGGCAGCTCATGCAGAAATGGAAAACGGGCTCGTTGCTTCTGACGGACAAGCAATCCTATGTCGGATTCATCACAGACTCCATGCTCGCGCGCGAGGTGGTGGCCAACGGCCTGAATCCCGCCGCCACTGCCGTCAAAACCTGCATGCGAAAGCCTGTCGTGGCGATCGCCGGCGACCGTCCGATTATCGAGGCGGTGCGCCTGATGAAAGAGCAGGCCACCCGGCACCTGGCCGTGACGCAAGACGGCCAGATCATCGGCGTGATTTCGGTATCCAATATTTTACGCTATTACTCAGGCGTCGTCTGAACCTGTGGTGTGACCGCACTCGTTCAAGCCAGGGAGGTAAACATGGGACCGACCAAAGCGATCGTCAAAGAGCACGCGCTCTATGAGGCGGTGAGCGGGAAAATCATCAAGGACGGCTTTGCGAACCGCGCCGACATTGAAGACTATGTGAACCATCACTATCTTATCCTGCCGGTCCTCGACGATGCGGGGCAGCCATGGCTGCTGGACGGGAAACCCGTCTATTGCCTTCGCGGCAGCCAATACGAGACGCTCGGCGATCAGAAAGTCCAGCTTGCCCGCTGTCCGGACTGCGGTGGCATGGGGATCAGAACAGACGAATTCACGGTCGAGTCGGATTGCATCCGCTGCACGGCTTGCGGGCATGAGTTCGATGCGCGACTGGAAATGATGGAAACGTAACGGCGGCGTTCCTCTTCGCGGCCACGATTTTGTGGCGGGTGACCGGTTATCATCTTTCAGGATTTACGGGGTCACCGGAATGGGACGTTTAACGGGTAAAGTAGTAATTGTTACAGGGAGCAGCAGCGGCATCGGTAAGGCCATTGCCCTCCGCTATGGCGCAGAAGAAGCAAGGGTTGTCGTGACCGCGCGGCGGCTCCCGCTCTGCGAGCAGACGGTGGAACAGATCAAAGCCAAAGGCGGAGAGGCCTGGGCGATTCAGACCGACGTGGCCGATGAACAACAGGTCGAGCGGCTGATCGCGGAGACGGTGAAGCGCTACGGGAGACTGGATGTGCTGGTGAATAACGCCGGCATTGTTGCAGGTGGCCGGCGTCTGGCCGAGACGAGCACGAAGGATTTCGACGCGGTCATGAACGTGAATCTGCGCGGGACCTTCTTCTGTTGCCGGGCGGGATTCACACAGATGAAGCAACAGGGCGGGGGCACCATCATCAATATGTCGAGCGTGGCCGGTGTGCAGGCCTGGGCCGGCACCGGGACCTACAGCGCCTCGAAGCACGGGATCATGGCCTTGACCAAATCGCTGGCCGATGAAGGACGCGCATACAACATCAAGGTAACCGCCATCTGTCCGGGCGGCGTAGCCGACGAGCTTGTGGATGCGTCGCCGGAGGAGATTCTGCGCAGCGAAAAGATCGATCCGTTCGACATCGCCGAAGCGGCGGTCTATCTGGCGACGCTGGGCAAGTACACCGTCGTGCATCAGATTGTGATCGATCGGCTCGGGGCTGATTGGTAGGGAATGAATGAGGTTGTCGCGAAGAGGCGATTTTTTCGAGGTCAGTGCGGTTTGGCAGGTCGCAACTCTTTGCTGCCGGCCGCAAGATGGGCGAACTGCTGCTTCAAGCCGTTGATCCGCGCGAGGTAGATACCCACGTCATGGTCGCCGCAGCGCTGGTGGGGGAGTAACCGGAACCCCCGCCTGGTGTAACCCTGGCCCGCTCCCGCTCCACAAAGGTGAATGATGGCGGCGAGGTCCTGCTTTTTCTGGAGCGTTGCCGGGGCTGTCCGCCGGTGGCCCATCGCGTCGGCGACGTTACGGTCGAGGAGCGCGGCGGTCAACTCGATCGCATGGCTCGGCAGGACACGCGTGTAGAGGCGGTTGAACCAGCAGGATTGTAGATTGTTCCAGGGGCCGTCTTCGACCACCTCGTGATCGTGGATGCAATAGCGCTTCGCCAGTTGAAACGTGCCGTCGGTCAGCTGGTACATGCCCACCGCGCTTGAGGCCGGTTGATACCACTCCAGGGGATTCCAGGAAGCACGCCATCGCCAGTAGGTTCGCGCCACGGGGTTACCCGCGCCTTCGCTCTGGGCCAATGCGGCGAGTAATTCAGGTGTGATGACGGCCGTCGAATGTTCATGGAAGAGCGCGCCGTACTCCTGCCAGGTTTTCGCCGGACTTTTGTCGAATGCGTTATCCAGGGGGAACAGGACCTCGGTCGGCTTGTTGAGCGCGTGGTACGTCCAATTCACGGCCAGCCAGAGTACAAGGAGCAGCGCGGCGCTGACCACGATACGCACTGCCGGCGTAGTTTTTCCCAGTACCCGTAGGAACGTTCGACATTCCTGCCAGCGGGACCGCACGAAGCGGCGCGGCGCGGCGAATCGGAAGCGCCGGCGTGATCGCCCCGGTCTGCGGCGAGGGGTTCTGGCATTGCGGCGATGGGATCGGGGAGGCATGCCTGTACTATAACTGAAAACGACGGTCGGAATTGAGGGTCGCATCAGGCGGCGAAGATGGTGTGAGCCAAAACTGAAACGGGCTGATCCTTCCGGACCAGCCCGCGTTAGGTTCGACGAATAGGTGAAATGTGGCGGGGCGCTACTGAATGGAATTGGCGAAGCCGCCCTGCGTCAGCTCAGCGCGAATCTTATCGCCCACTCTTTTTTCCCCGCTGATCTTCTTGGTGTCTTTGCCGACAAAGACGCGGACTTCGTTGGAGTTGGCTCCTCCCCCGATCGCATTGTAGGCGGGACCTTCGACCACGTAGATGCTGCCTTCAATTTTGCTGACCTTCCCGTCGATGGTCGTAAAAGCCGGACCTGGTTTAGTGTCCAATTCCTGGGCCTTCGGGCTGGATGAGGGAACGTACTCGGTTTCCGCCCATACCAGGCTGGTGCTCAAGACGCCGGTGATTCCTACTGCCAGAGCCAGTGCTGCCGTAGATTTCAGGCCAATCATCTTCATCTGATTTCCTCCTTAGGTGTCTGCCGAGGGCACGTGAGAGACCCATCTGTTTCTCGGTCGTTCCCGGCCTGCGAAGAGTTTTCCAGCAAGCATTATGCCGAGGCTTAAGGCAACAGGTTTCAGATGATTTGAGGGGATTTAACGACAGCCGGGCGCTTGATCGGCTAGGTATCTCCACGCAGACTGACAAAACATTGTCTCTCCGTGCAATTGTGGGCGGATTATTCTTGGCACAGGCCAAGATTCGCTGTTCTGCCCGATCATTTTCATCCCCTCCTCCGTTCGGAATGGGATGCCTTCTTTTGATAGACTCCCGGCCGCAGGTTTGTTACGACTGTTCTGAGTGTTGTGTCTGGAAGGGGTTGTTCGTGTCCATGATTCACGGTTTGTCGTTCTCCCATCTTCGCGGTGATCTCGCCGGCGGGGTCGTTGCTGCCGTTGTCGCGCTGCCCCTGGCGCTCGCCTTTGGCGTGGCGTCGGGCGCCGGAGCGATTGCTGGCCTGTACGGAGCGATCTTCGTCGGATTATTTGCCGCGTTGTTCGGCGGTACTCCTGCGCAGGTGTCGGGTCCCACCGGCCCGATGACGGTCATCATGGCCGGGCTTATCGCACAGTTCGGTCAGGAGCCGGCATTGGCTTTTACGGCCGTCATCCTGGGGGGCGGGTTGCAGATTCTGCTCGGGTTGAGCGGTGTCGGACGCTATATCACTTTGATGCCCTACCCCGTGATTTCCGGCTTCATGAGCGGGATCGGCGCGATCATTATTATTCTCCAAGCCGCTCCGCTGGTCGGCCACGCAGCCCAGTCCGGAAGCGTCCTTGCAACAATGGCCATGCTGCCGTCGTTCTTTATGAATCCCGTGCTCGATGCGCTGGTGCTCGGGGTGGTGTCGTTGACGATTGTCTACGCGACCCCGGAGCGTGTGGGGAAAATCATTCCGCCCCCGTTGCTCGCGTTGGTCGCCGGTACGGTGCTGGGCGTGTTCGCGCTTCCCGGCGCGCCGGTGATCGGCGCGATTCCGACGACTCTTCCCATGCCGGTGCTTCCCACGTTGCATCTTGATGCTGTGAAGATCGTCATCGGGCAGGCGATCGTACTGGCCGTGCTGGGCAGCATCGACAGCCTTCTTACGTCGCTGGTCTGCGATAACATGACGCGCACGCATCATGACTCCAATCGTGAGTTGATCGGGCAGGGGGTCGGCAATGCCGTGGCTGGCCTGTTCGGTGGACTGCCTGGCGCGGGTGCCACGATGCGCTCGGTCATCAATATCCGGACAGGCGGGAGAACGCCTATTTCCGGTGCACTCCATGCTTTGATCTTGTTGGCGGTGCTCTTGGGCTTGGGGCCGTTGGCGGAGCGGATTCCGCTTGCCGTGCTGGCTGGGATTCTCGTGAAGGTGGGTGTCGATATTATCGATTGGCGCCTGCTCAAGCATGTCATGCAGGCGCCGCGTGCAGATGTCACGATCATGGCCGTCGTCTGTGCGATGACCGTGTTGGCAGACCTCATTATGGCGGTGGCCGTAGGTCTCGTGCTGGCGAGTGTGTTGTTCGTCAAGAGAATGGCCGATCTCGAATTAATGAACCTGCGGATCATTACCGCGCAAACCCCCGAATCTCCACTCACGAGTGAGGAGGCGTCGGTGCTGGGCCGTCACGAGGGCCGGATCATTCTGATTCATATCGACGGTCCGATGAGCTTTGGTTCGGCCAAGGACATGGTCCGTCGCTTAGAAGGGGTTTCCCGGTGGAGTAGTTTTGCGGTCGTTGTACTGGACTTGTCGGCGGTGCCGACGATCGATGGGACCGCCGCATTGGCGGTCGAGGATATGATTCGCATGGCTGCGTCCCATCACCAGCATCTTGTTCTCGTGGGCATGCAGCCCACTGTAACGGAGGTGTTGGAGGGGTTGGGTGTTTTGCGGCTGGTCCCGTCCGGGTACCGTCATGTCTCCCGGCTCGATGCGCTTCATCATGCGGCCCGGCTCGTCACGTCATCGGGGTCGCCATAAGTCGGTATCTCTCCGATAACCTGGATGCGGCGCGCCGCATCCAGGTCAAGCGTCTCTCTTCCGTCAGCTGAGAGGTCTCTCACCAGAATTGGGTTGCGGTGATATTCCCTGACCTCAGCTATTCTGAGCAGGCCTTCATTCGTCCGTAGGTCAGATTGGGAACATCATTCATGCGCAACTCTCGCTGCGCTACGTCAGCGGGTAGCACGCGCGTTCGAGCGATGGGTGCTTCCAAACAGGGGAGCGCGGTAGCCTCAAATTGCTCGCGCCTCAGTTCGTTCCCGGTTCTGCTTCGATAGACGAGTTCGTCGGTCTCTAGATCGTATTCAGGGATCTCCTGGTTTTCCCATCGTTGCTCGAAGTAATGCGTGTAGAGCGTGTAGAGCCCGTGGGTCTTTCGATTGTGTTGCAGGACATATTCCGGCATGGTTTCGATGTCCAGGTCAGCGTGGTAGTGCTGCAGCCACAAATAGTCGCCCAGAACAACCATTTTGACGAGGGGCGGATCGGCGTACAGTTTGAGCTTCACGGCTTTGCCCATGGCTTTGAGCCGTTTGAGCAGCGCGATGCTTTGCCGGACTTCTTCCCGGAATCCGTCCAGCGTACATTCAGGATGGCCGATAGCCTGGATGCGAGAGCTGGTTTCCTGGCTGTATGGATTAACCAATAGGATTTGTGCGCCCAGACACTTGTCGAGCACTGATGAGAGGTCACCCACCTGGTCGACCAGTGTGCTGTATCCGCTTGAACCGATGACCTTGATGGTGCGGCCTGTCCCCTGGTCTTCTTTGAGTCGCCTAATGCGCCGTTCAGCCCCTCGTGCACGGCGCGGAAAGAATGAGACGAGACCGGCTCCGGTCGCGTACGCCGCCAGGGCTCGGTCTCGAAAGCTGCGATGGAGAAAGTTCATCCCTGCGATCAGGAGCACGGCGACCGTCATTTCTACGGCGATCAGCGAGAGCTTATTGTGCTCGACCTGAGACCAGAACGAGAGAAACTGTTTGGCTCCCGCTGGCAGCAGAAGGGCGATGCCGCCGCTCAACGCAACAATGGTGATGTGGTAAGCGCTCCCCGCGGCATTGCGGAGGAGGGCTCGGAACGTGGACGAGAATTCATGAAACAAAATGCACCTCTTGAAAATGTGACAACAAACCACGCGACGGTGTCGGACTGGTCTTGCGAGCGATGGGTGTAAGGCCAACGGGGACTGCTCAGCAGATGCAGGACGGTCTTGTGCGGGCAAACAAAAATCGCGTCAGACTCCGTTACTTCAGGGGATACTGCGGCCCCTAAACTCGTGAGGTCTTACGCGATCAAGTGTCACCCTAACAGGATGTTGGTGGTAACACAAGGTGTATCGTGATGTTGGTCGGGATCTTGTGCCTGTGGTCGGCGGCGTCGAATGAATGCTGCTGCAGTCACCTAGCCATCGCCGGAAGGTGACGCCTCACTTGCGGGACGTCTCACGCGGTGCAGTCGATTTCATGAGGCTGTCGGCTTGTGGTGGCAGAAAGCCTTGGTACCCCTGGTGTCGTTCGGCCAGTTCCAACACCGAGAAGGGATGCCCTTCGACCATTTCCGGCGAGGAGAAAATCTGCCGGAGAGAGCCCCCTCGCGCACCGACGATGGTCCCGGCGAATACGATACCTTTATGCTTGAGTTGTTGAACGGCTCTCTCGATATCCTCCACACGGACAGCGATATGGTGAAAGACCTGATCGCCGAAGTTTTGAACCCATCCGGGAATAATGCTGGTTCGTCCGCGCTCACCCGCATAGGCCTGATCCACAAAGAGCGCAGGGTAGCCGGCTTTCCGATAGACTTTGGCGTACCAGTCCTCGTATTCCAGCGTTTCGTCGAAGGCATAACCGAGGGCGACGAATGGCTCGGCCCGGCGATCGATATCGAGCGTCCGCAAGGTTACGTGATCGATCACGGGAGTGAGGCCGACTCCCGCTTCGTCGAGCATGGCTTGCAGCGTCTTTCCGGCCTGATTGTGCAAAACGAATTCCCCCACCATGCGCGCCATGAGTCCATCGAGTTCCCGATTCTGATCCATGATGGTCTCCATCCTCTCTCCTGCTGCAGTTGCCAGGTTTTCAGCCGAACGTGATGCCCTGCGCGAGCGGCAGATCCGTTCCCCCATTTACGGTGTTGGTCTGACGGCGCATGTAGGCCTTCCAGGCATCGGATCCGGCTTCCCGTCCGCCTCCCGTTTCCTTCTCGCCGCCGAATGCCCCGCCGATTTCCGCACCGGATGTTCCGATGTTGATGTTGGCGATCCCGCAATCACTTCCCGCGGCAGAGAGAAACTGCTCGCTGTGGTGCAGTCTCGTCGTGAACAGAGCCGATGAGAGTCCCTGCGGCACATCGTTCTGGAGACGAATCGCGTCGTCGATTGTACGGAATGTCATGACATAGAGGATCGGCCCAAAGGTTTCTCGCTGGACCACGGGCCAGTGATTTTGTGCGCGTACGATGGTCGGTTCAACGAAGTAGCCTGGTTGATTCAGCACATGCCCGCCGTAGAGAATCTTGCCGCCCTCTTTTTGGGTATCTTCAATGGCGGCACGGTACGTTTCAACGGCGTTCTGATCGATCAGCGGACCCATCAAGACGCTCGGCTCCAGTGGATTCCCGATAGGGATATGCGCGTAGGCGTTCACGAGTTTGGCGGTCACTTCTTCATAGCGCGACTCGTGAACGAGCAGGCGTCTGGTTGTTGTGCAGCGCTGGCCGGCGGTGCCCACAGCTCCGAAGAGAATGGCGCGCACCGCCAGATCGAGGTCCGCGGTCTCATCGATAATGACGGCGTTATTGCCGCTGAGTTCAAGCAGCGCCCGTCCCAAGCGGTTGCCCACTGTTGACGCGATCCGGCGCCCGACGGCCACCGATCCGGTGAATGAGATGAGCGGCAGGCGCGGATCCTGGACCATGGTCTCGGCGAGACCGGATTGATCCGTGACGAAGAGCGAGAAAACTCCGTGATAGCCGAGCTGGTGCATCACACGATTGCAGATCTGTTGAACGGCGATCGCGCAGAGAGGGGCCTTCGGGGACGGCTTCCATATGACGGTGTCTCCGGCGATCGCAGCCAGAAAGGCATTCCACGCCCAGACGGCTACGGGGAAATTGAAGGCCGTAATCACCCCAACGGGGCCGAGAGGATGCCACTGTTCCGACATGCGATGCGCCGGTCGTTCGGACTGCATCGTCGCCCCGTAGAGCATCCGCGATTGTCCGACTGCAAAGTCGGCCATGTCGATCATCTCCTGAACTTCGCCGTCCCCTTCAGCTTTGATCTTGCCGACTTCCATGGAGACTAGGGTGCCCAGCTCATCTTTCTTTTCCCGTAGCGCTTGGCCAATGAGCCGCACAAGTTCCCCGCGCTTCGGTGCCGGGACCATTCTCCAGGATCTAAATACATCAACTGATACTTTTGCTATGTGGTCATAATCATCTGACGAGCATGGAATTGTCCTGGAAATTATTTCTCCTGTTGCCGGATTGATCGACGGCAATAACGGCCTGCCGGATTGGCCGGACCACCACCCTGAACCAGTGCTTCCCCCTGGATTGACTGCTTGAATGCCCAGCTCCTTGAGGGCTGTTTGGATTGTGCTCATCGGAAGCATGCTCCAAAGTCGTTGGCGAGGAAGTTCTTCAGCGAGATAGATTCCTGTGTGACGAAACCATGATAGTGGGATGGGTCGCGTAAGACGAGGTCCAGCACCGTGCAGAGGCTGGAAGCGGTCGTCACTTGAATAGCCGACCAAAGCCTACCCTTGATACATTGAGGGTAGACCTTCTTGACGTAGTTCTCTTCAAAGAATCCCCCCTCTTTGGTTCCGGTGACCGAGGCATAGATCAGGACGACATCCTGGAGGGTTTGCGGAACGGCGTGTTCGAGTACTCGCTTGAGCGTGTCCCGGTCTTCGTTCAGTTTCAGGTCTTTCATCAGGAGGTGGATCTTTTCGCAATGCCCCGGATAGCGCAGTGTCTTGTAATTCATGGTCTGCACCTGCCCGGCATAGGTGTCTGCCAGCGTGCCCAATCCTCCGGATGTATTGAAGGCCTCGTAGAGTAGACCATCCAGCTCAATGGTCTCGTAACCCTCCAATGGCTGGAGGGGGATTTTCTCGCCCGCTTCGATGCCGTAGCACAGGTTGCCGTATTCATTGATCAGGCCATCGGTGGACCAGGTCAGCGAGTATTTCAGCGCATTGCTGGGATGGACCGGCAGCGCGCCGACGCGCATCTTCACGGTATCCAGCTTCTGGAAATGCGTCATGAGGTCGTGCGTCACAATGCTGATGAACCCGGGTGCCAGGCCGCACTGCGGCATGAAGGCTTGGGAGGCGCCGGCGCTCAATACGCGAATCTGGCTGGTCACCTCGATGTCTTCGGTCAGATCGAAGTAATGGACGCCGTGGGTCAGGGCCAGCCCCGCCACGGTGGGGTTACAGAAATAGGGGAGACTGGAGACGATCGCATCGACGGGATGCGTCGATAGGTAAGTGCTGACCATGTCCGGGTGGCGGACGTCGAGGAGGCAGGGAGTCACTCGTTCAAGTCCGAGGCCTTCGACGAGGCGGTTCGCTCCGTCCAGATTCATATCGCCGAGATGCACCTCGTAACGGCCGTGCTGAGAGAGCATGCTCGCAACGAGCGAGCCGATCTTTCCTGCACCGAGGATCAGTACTCGATACATAATGTACCTCGTCTCTTTTCAGTATACTCCTCTCCGAGACATTCACCAGCAGCTCAATCTTGACAGGTGAAGGGTGGCCCTAGTACCTGTTCTCGTTTTTTGAGGCACTCATGACTATTGCTCAAGGAACTATTCATGGAATCATTCTCGGTCGAGCCCACGTCGCGGTCTGCTGTCTTCCCCCATGCTGGAGAGGAAACGCCCACTTGGCTGAGTGTTGACCTCCGTTTTGTGATTGCCGCCGTTGTGGTGTTTGGAGCCGTCGCGGCGACCACTATTCGATTCAGTCACGAGGTGTTTGATCCGCTGGCCGATGCGCTGAAGATTCAGGGGTGGACTGCGGTTATCGCGCGTCCCAGTCTCCTCTGGTTTACGATGGGCATGGTACTCATCGTGATTCGGACGTTGCTCTGGGTGCGGTATCGTCCGGTTGCCGCGGTGTCCCCTGACGAGGCGCCCCGGATGTCGATTATTATTCCCGCGTACAACGAAGGGGCGATGGTGCAGAAGGCTGTGGACGCCTGCGCGCGCGCCGAGTATCCGCGTGATCGCCTGGAGATCATCGTGATCGATGACGGCAGCACGGACGATACCTGGATACATGTGGATGCGGCGCAACGGGAGCGCCGTGATCTTGTGCAGGCCGTGCGGCTTCCCGCGAACGCCGGAAAACGAGCCGCACTCGCCGCCGGGTTTGCCAGGGCGACAGGGGAGATTCTCGTAACGGTAGATTCCGACAGTCTGGTTGAACGAGGCGCGCTGCTGGCGATCGCCGGTCCCTTCCGGAACGAACGTGTCGGTGTGGTGGCGGGCAAAGTCTGTGTCCTCAATCGATTCCAGTCGATGCTGCCGCGCATGTTGCATGTTCGGTTTGTTCTTTCGTTCGATTTTCTGCGTAGCGTGCAATCGACCTACGGCACGGTCTATTGCTGCCCCGGGGCTTTGTCAGCCTATCGTGCGTCGGTTGTGCAGGCACTGGTTCCGGCCTGGTTGCATCAGCGGTTTCTCGGCGAGGTCTGTACGATCGGGGAAGATCGGGCGCTGACGAACGATGTGCTGGCCGCCGGCTATCAGGCGGTATATCAGCGTACCGCCGTGGTGCAGACGCTGGCGCCGGAGACCTATCGAAAACTGTGCCGGATGTTCCTGCGTTGGGACCGCAGCTATATTCGGGAGGAAATGCGGCTGTGGAAGATTATGTGGACGCTGCCGTTCCCGGCAATGGCGTTGACGTTGATCGAGACAACGATTACGAATCTCCGGTATCCGGTCGCCTATAGTTCACTGGGACTGATGCTTTATCTGAGTGTGCAGGATCCGTTAACCGTCGTCCGCTTGTTGATCTCGATCGGCATCGTGTCCATTTTTTATTCGCTCTATTTCCTCCACAGCGAACGCTCCCGCGAGTTTTTCTATGGCATTCTCTATGCCTATTTCCATTTTGTGAGCCTGTTGTGGATTTTCCCCTATGCGCTGATCACCGTACGCAACCGCTCTTGGATGACGCGATAAGGCAGGTGAACATTACGCGCAGGGCGAAGTGAGGGATCCCTGCCCACGGGCTCGTCCGGCGAGCGTCAGTTCAAGTCTTGCCGATAGCGGATGGCGATGGCTGAGAGCACATGATCGATTCGGGGCTGGTCGGTGGCACCCTGCGTCAGAATATAGGGATTGGAAGAATAGGGTGTATACCACCCGTATCCATACAGGCCGAAGGCGGCACCGGATGGGCCAATCAAACCCGGCTCAAAGTAAGGACTACCCACTCGAGTGACCATTTCTATCGGGATTTCTCCGATGAGGGCATCGGCTCCCAGTGCATGGGCTTTATCTAGCAGGGTATGGCGTAGAGACTCGAGGCTCAAGTTCGCGCTGCTGACAACGAGGCGGGCCACTTCGAAGTAGGGGCCGATCGGTTCCTGATTGAGCCATTCGATCTGACTCATGGCTCGTCGAGGAACAAAGGTCTCTTCGGTCAAATGTTCCACACGAATGCTCGCGCATCCCATCACCGCCAAGCTCAGCGAGAAAATCATCCCGTGCCGGCAGAGTCGGGCCATGGTCGATTCAAGAGAAGACGGGCGAGGTTTTGTGAAAGTGGATGCGTGCATACCGTTACAATACAAGAGAGTACCCACCGGTCCTATTCCCCAGGTGAGGGATGGAGGGAGCATTCACACGGTTTGTGACTCGATGTAGGCGTTTGAGGATAGCCGTTCCTGAAGACAGGCTTCCGTCCGTCTGATCGATAGGGCGATGAATGCACGGCCTCTTAAGTTGTTCATTTCCATCATCAAGGGGGGATCGGTATACTAGCCGTCACGGCGGTCGTGAAACTGGCCTTTACGAAACAGGGGGGAGAATGGGACATCAAAAAGGTTGGGTCAATGTCGGCAGGATGGCGCTGTTGCTTTGTGTGCTCGGTGGTGTTGGGGAAACCGTGTCGCCTGCTTTTGCCGACGAACCGGGTGTCGATCTGAATAGTCCGGAGGCGATCCGCCACACGCTCGAGCAGCAGACGGGCAAGCGCGTGAAGCTGAAACTTCAATCCGGACAGGAGTTGGAAGGCAAGATCTCCAAAGTCGGATCCAATGTCGTTGTCGTCAGCGAACTGAGCGGGATGGAGTTTTTCGACGCGACCGTGCGGGTCGATCAAGTCGCCGCAGTCATCGTCCGGGTGCGCACAAAGTAGTCGCCCCGTTCAGCAGCATGCCGGACGGTCCGTCGGTGCTCGAATGTTTTATAATGCATGATCAGTCTTCCGACTTAGCCTGCCGAGCCCGACCATGCGGCGTAGTCAGATCCTGATCGGGGCCCACCGGGACGATGCGGGTCGGGTTGATGTCATCGTGCGTCACATAGTAGTGGCGCTTGATGTGATCGAAATTGACGGTCTCGGCGATGCCGTCTGTCTGGTAGAGATCTTTGAGATAGCCGAAGAGATTCGGATAGTCGATGATGCGACGGATATTGCATTTGAAGTGGCCGTGATAGACGGCATCGAACCGGACCAGGGTGACGAACAGCCGCCAGTCGGATTCGACGAATTCCGAGCCAAAGAGGTAGCGCTGATGCGCAAGACGGGCGTCAAGGACGTCCAGTGCGTCGAAGAGACGTCGAACCGCTCGTTCGTAGCTTAGTTGTGACGTGGCAAATCCCGCGCGGTAGACCCCGTCGTTCACGTTTTCATAGAGAAAAGTATTGAGCTCGTCGATCTCCTTGCGAAGACCTTCCGGATATAGATCAATCGGGCTCTCGGTGAAGCGATTGAACTCACTATTGAAGATACGCATGAGATCGTCGTCCGAGTTGGTAACGATGCGGGCGGTCACCCGGTCCCACAGGGCCGGCACGGTCATGCGTCCGATGTAGTGCGGATCGGTGGCCTTGTAGGCCTCACTCAGAAAATGGAATCCATTGACGGGGTCGAGCGAATGTCCCGGGCCTTCGCGAAAGGCCCAGCCCCTCTCGTCACGAATCGGGTCGACGGCGGTCAGCCCGATAATTCCCTCCAGCCGTTTGAGCTTCCTCACGATAATCGTGCGGTGCGCCCAGGGGCAGGCCCAGGACACATAGAGGTGATAGCGGCCCGCTTCGGCCGGATACCCGGAACTTCCGGTTGATGTCACATAGTGGCGAAAGGCATCCGCCTGACGGGTGAACTCGCCTTCGCCGGATTGCTCGTCGGGAAACTGCGCCTGGATTGTCACGCCACACCCGTTCCTGGCCATCCGGAAGTTTGCTATTCACATTATCGCATAGCTGTGCCGTCCCGGGGCAGGTTTCTCAGGTTTCTATTGAGCGGCCTTCCGGTCCGAGGGGCGGTTGCAGCGAAGGACGACGTTCAGTAGAGTGAAAGGATAGAAAGACTCTACCGAATCATCCGGCGAGACTCCGGTGTGATGACGGAATGAACGGATTGCATGGAGATGAATGTGAATCGCAAGATGCTCGTGCCGGCAGGGCTGTTAGTCTGGTACGTTGCGGTGTCAGTGTGGATGGCGCAAGCGCCGACCGATCCCCAATTCTGGTTGATCGCCAGCATTCTGCCGGCACTGTTCGTGGTTGTGCTCATCGCGACCTATCGTCACCTTCCCTTGTCGCCGGCCTCCTACGGCCTGATCACCGCTTTTCTGACGCTGCACACCATCGGTGTTCACTATACCTACGCCGAAGTTCCTGTTGGCGTATGGATCGATCAAGTCCTGCATCTCGGGCGCAATCATTTCGACCGGATCGTGCATTTCAGTTTCGGGTTTCTGCTTGCCTATCCTATGGAGGAATTGTTTCGCCTGAGTGCGAGTGTGCAGGGGTGGGTGGTGTACTATCTCCCGGTCATGACCGTTCTGGGGTTGAGCGGACTCTGGGAGATCATCGAATCGTGGGTGGCAAGCGCCGTGCATCCCGAGTTGGGCGTGACCTACTTGGGTTCGCAGGGGGACATCTGGGACGCCCAGAAGGACATGGCCGCCGCACTATACGGAGCTCTGCTCTGCGTGTCGATCCTGATGGTGGTTCGGGCACTGCGAGGGGCCCGGTCCGAGCTGCAAACCGAGATAGCTGAATAACTCTCAGATATGAACGCCGGGGTGACAGAACAGCACGGCGCGGAATCAGGAAACCGCCATCGCCTCCTGGGGTTGGTGCTCGCCTATAGTGTGTTTTGGATATGGTTGGCGATTGATCCGCTGAATCGAAGAG
>JABFSU010000009.1 GCA_013140455.1 Nitrospira sp.
GATATGAACGCCGGGGTGACAGAACAGCACGGCGCGGAATCAGGAAACCGCCATCGCCTCCTGGGGTTGGTGCTCGCCTATAGTGTGTTTTGGATATGGTTGGCGATTGATCCGCTGAATCGAAGAGACTGGCTGCTGGAAAATCTGCTGGTTCTCACGCTGATTCCTCTGCTGCTCATCACGTATCGCCGGTTTGAGTTTTCCCTCACGTCCTACTGTCTGATCGGCTTGTTTTTGGTGCTCCACGCCTTCGGCGCGCACTACACCTATGCAGAGGTCCCCCTTGGGTTTTGGCTTAGAGATCTTGGAGGGTGGAGTCGCAATCCGTTCGATCGCATCGCTCATTTTGCCTACGGCGCGTTGTTGGTATATCCCATTCGTGAGCTGCTTGTGCGTCAGACCGGCGTGCGAGGGTGGTGGGCCTCTGCGCTGCCGGTCTGCATCGTCTTAGCGCAGAGTGGCTTCTTCGAAGTGCTGGAAGCAATTGTGGCGATGATCGTCAGCCCCGAATTGGGAAACATCTATCTCGGAACCCAGGGGGATGAGTGGGACGCCCAACATGACATGGCGGCGGCTTTGACCGGGTCGGTCCTGACGATGTGTGTCGCGTTTGCTTCGTCCGGGGCTCCCAAACCCAAGGCGAATCCCTTTCTTCGGTGATCCGCTTCAGCTCTGTCTAAGGCACTGGTGCATTTCACCACGGTCAGTATTTCTTTCCCGTGGCAAATTGTCTCCGGATCACCTCTATTGGCCGATAATAGCCGGAAAAACTGCATGTTTTCTCAGGCACATCTCATGCTGATTCAAATTAATGGAGTTCTATGAGAATGCTTCAGCCGATAGCCACTAGCGCCGGGACGTGGTGGGCGGGTGCGAGTCGCAGCCGAGTCTATCCATGTCTATGGATAATCGGTCTGGCGTTGGTCTTTGTCGCCTGTGACAAGGCTCCCGATCAGTCTCCTGCGGTCAAGGTGCACGCTGTGGATAGCATGCCGGGCGTGCTCCATCTTACATCCGAAGAACTTGCACGGACGGTCATCGAAGCGTCGCCGGTCGCCCGTGGGCAGTTGCGCGTCCCACGGGAATTTACCGCGACCATTCAATCCAATGAAAACGAACTGGCCGAGGTCACGACGCTGATTCGAGGCCGGGTGGTGAAAGTGTCTGTGGATGTCGGACAGGATGTGAAGAAAGACACGGTGCTGGCCCTGCTCCACAGTACCGATCTTGGGGTGACGGAAAGTGCCTATCTGAAAGCGGCGGCGAGGCTGCACGAGGCGGAATTGGCCTACGAGCGCGCCAAAGACCTGCATGAACATAAGGCGGTGAGTCTGGCGGAAGTGCAGCGCCGTGAGGCCGAGATGAAAACGGCGAGGGCCGAGGCCCGCGAAACGCAGAACCGCCTGGAGTTGCTCGGTGTGCCACGGCAGGAAGTCGAGCGCCTGGATCGTGACCATACGATCAAAGCGGATGTGCCGTTGCGCGCGCCGTTCGACGGCCGGGTCATCATGCGCAATATCACCAGAGGCGAAGTCGTCGAGACGAATCAGAAGTTCTTTACCGTTGCCGATCTTTCGGATGTGTGGGTCGTCGGCAACGTGCCGGAGAAGGACGTGCAATTCATCCGCAAGGATCAGAAGGTCGATGTCATCGTGTCCGCGTATCCCCACGCTATCTTTCCCGGCACGATTACGTACATCAGCGATGTCCTCGACCCGGCCACCAGGACGATGCGCCTGCGGGTAACCGTACCGAATCCCGACCATATGTTGAAACCGGAAATGTTTGCCACCGTCCGTGTGTATGCCGAGACGAATCCCGACGCCTTGACCATCCCGTTGGCCGCCGTCCAAAACGGGCCTGGCGGTAAGATGGCGTTCGTCCGGCGAGGAGCGAACGACTTTGAAGTGCGGGCCGTCAAGTTGGGGCTGGAGCGGGGGGAGCTGGTGACGGTGTTAGCCGGGGTATCCGAGGGTGAGCCCGTGGTGACCAGAGGATCGTTCATGCTCAAGTCAGAAATGGAACGGCACAAGATCGAGCCTGCGCCATGATTGCCTCGCTGCTGGAATTTTCTCTTCGCCAGCGGATCCTGGTTTTAGGACTGGCGTGCCTGCTGTCTGTGGCGGGTCTCTGGGCCTTCCAATCGATTCCGATCGATGCGTATCCCGATGTGACGAATATCCAGGTGCAGGTGCTGACCGATGCACCGGGACTGTCCCCGGTCGAAGTGGAGCGGTTCATTACCTATCCGCTTGAACTGCAGATGACCGGCCTGCCGGGCCTGGCGGAGATTCGATCTCTATCCAAATTCGCCCTCTCCCAGATCACGGTCGTCTTCAACGACGATGTGGACATTTATTTCGCCCGCCAGTTGGTGCTCGAACGGATGATGGCGGCGAAAGAGCGATTGCCGGACGGGCTTGACCCGGTGATGGCTCCTGTCAGCACCGGGCTGGGCGAGGTCTATCAATACTACGTCGAAGGGCCGGAGGCGGGCACGACCGATCCGGCAATCGCCGAGGCGGAGCTGACCGACCAACGGACGTTCCAGGACTGGGTCTTGCGACCGCTCCTCAAAAGCGTGCCGGGTGTGATCGATGTCAACGCCATGGGTGGGTTTGTTAAGCAGTATCAGATTGTCGTGGAACCGGCGAAACTGCGGAAATACGGTCTGACGCTGCACGACATTTATGATGCCGTGGCCAAGAACAATGCCAACGCCGGAGGCAATATTCTGGAGCGCCACGCGGAGCGCGCGATCGTCCGCGGCCTGGGATTGATCAAGACGACACACGATATCGAGTCCATCATCGTGAAGGAGGCCGGGGGGACACCGGTGTTCGTGCGCGACGTTGCGGAGGTCCGTATCGGACACGCCGTTCGTCATGGTGCGGTAGTGCTCAACGGCGAACGGGAGATCGTCACCGGAACGGTACTCATGATCCGCGGCGGCAACGCCCGTCAGGTGGTTGAAGCCGTCAAGGCGAAGGTGGATGACCTGCAGCAGAACCATGTTCTTCCGGCGGGCATGAAGATCCTTCCATTTTACGACCGCATCGAGCTGGTCACGGCCGCGATCGATACGGTGCGGGACGCCTTGATCGAGGGGGTTGTGCTGGTCGTCTTCGTATTCTTCTTCTTCCTGGGCCACGTGCGCAGCGCCATCGTGGTCACGGCGACGTTGATCGTCACCCCGCTGGTCACCTTCATCGTGATGGAACGGGTCGGACTCTCCGCCAACTTAATGACCCTCGGCGGACTGGCGATTGCGATCGGGGAAATCGCGGACGGATCACTGGTCGTGGTCGAGAACGTCTATCGCCATCTGGCCGAGAATCATGGCGCGGCCAAGAAAAGTAAGCTGGAGGTCATTCTGCATGCCACGAAAGAGGTGGGCCGGCCGATCCTCTTCGGGATTCTGATCATCAGTGTGGTGTTCCTGCCGCTCATGTCGCTCCACGGGATGGAGGGGAAGATGTTCGCGCCCTTGGCGTATACGCTGGTGATCGCGTTGCTCGCGTCCGTCATCGTCACGCTGACATTGTCACCGGTGCTCGCGTCGATCATGCTGCGCGGGGACCACCCGGAAGAAACGCGTCTGACTCGCTGGATGAAGCAGCGCTATCGTCCGGTGTTGCAATGGACGCTGGGTCATCGCAGTGCTGTTCTGGCGGGTTCAACGGTCATCGTGGTGGGCAGCCTCGCGCTGCTTCCGTCGGTGGGGAGAGAGTTTATCCCGCTGCTGGAAGAAGGCGCGCTGACACCGCAGATCGTGCGGTTGCCGAGCGTGTCTCTGGCGGAATCCATCGAGATGGAGAAGCAGGCCCAGAAGGCGATGCTGGAATTTCCTGAAGTGCGGATGGCGGTGAGCAAGATCGGACGGCCTGACATCGCGTTCGGGCCGGAAGAGCCGAACGAAAGCGATCCGATCGTCTCCCTTCGTGACCGGAGCACGTGGACGACCGCGACCACTCAACCCAAATTGACCGATGCGATCAGAAACAAGCTGGCGGAGATTCCAGGTATCTCTGTCCTGATGAGCCAGCCGATTCAGGAACGGGTGGACGAACTCATTTCCGGAATCAGGACGGAGTGCGCGATCAAGCTCTACGGAGCGGATCTCGACGTGTTGCACGATAAGGCGGAGGAAATCGCGGCTCTGATGCAGCAGATCAAAGGCGTAAAGGACATCAAGGTCGAGCAGATTGCCGGCCAGCCCTATCTGACGGTCGACATCGACCGGCAGAAGATCGCCCGCTTCGGGATCAATGTGGCCGATGTGCAGGAGATCATCGCCACCGCCATCGGGGGCAGGGCTGCCACTCAGGTGTACGAAGGTGAGCGGCGGTTTCAATTGACCCTCCGGTTTCCTGAAGCGCAGCGCAACAGTGTGGTCACCATCGGGGAGATTCGGGTGAAAGCGGCTTCCGGCGCCCTCATTCCGATGAGCGAGCTGGGGACGATCGAGATGCGGGAGGGACCGCTCCGGATCAGCCGCGAACAGGTGACCCGGCGCATCTACATCGGATTCAATGTCGTGGGGCGCGACATCGGCGGCGTGGTCGATGAAGGGCGGAAAAAACTGGCGTCGCAGCTTCGCCTGCCGGAAGGGTATCGGGTGACGTGGGGCGGCGCGTTCGAGAACATGGAACGGGCCAATGCGCGGTTGTTGATCGTCGTGCCGGTGACGCTGGGACTCGTTTTCTTTCTCCTCTTCTGGGCCTTCCATTCCTTGCGCTACGCGACGCTGATCATTATGAATCTCCCGTTCGCCTTGATCGGGGGCGTTGTGTCGCTGTGGCTCTCCGGTCAGTATCTGAGTGTGCCGGCGTCGATCGGATTTATTGAGCTGTTCGGCCTTGCGGTGGGAAACGGGATTGTGTTGGTGTCCTACATCAATCAGTTGCGCAATGAGGGGACGCAGATGGATGATGCGATCATCACCGGTTGCAGCCTGCGGCTTCGTCCGGTGGTGATGACGATGATGACCACATTGCTCGGGCTTCTCCCGCTTGCCCTCGCGCAAGGCATCGGCGCGGAGGTGCAACGGCCTCTTGCGACGGTCGTGATCGGCGGTTTGTTCAGTTCGACAGCGCTGACCCTGGTCGTGCTTCCTGCCCTCTACCGGTGGTTTGCCGAAACAGAGGCGGGGAAGGAACATGCGCCGGAATGGGTCTGAAGACGTGACGCGTATCGACGTTCACCGGAGTTCCAATGACAGCGCCGAATGAATCGTTGGCCGCGAGTTCCTGGCATGCCTTGTCGGCGGCAGCATCAGCGGCAGCTCTCTCCTCAAGCCTGGACGCCGGCCTGACGGCCGAAGAGGTGAGCCGCCGACATGCCAGCCACGGCTTCAACGAACTGCCGGAAGCTCCTCCGCCTTCGCTGCTGAAACTGTTTCTTTCCCAGTTTGCCAACGTCATTGTATGGGTGCTGATCGGAGCGGCGGCGGTGTCCGGCTTGTTGGAAGACTGGCTCGATGCGGCGGCGATTCTAGCCATTGTCGTTCTCAACGGTCTGCTCGGCTTCATCCAGGAATTCCGGGCCGAGCGATCGCTCGCCGCGTTGCGGAGATTGTCGGTGGCGATGGCTCGTGTTTTGCGGGGCGGTACGCTCGCCGTCATTCCCGCGCGCGAGCTGGTTTCCGGCGATGTGATTGTACTTGAGGCGGGCGATCGCGTTCCGGCCGATGCACGTCTGATCTATGCGACGGCGCTCAGCACTCAAGAAGCCTCTCTCACTGGAGAATCCACGCCGGTTCAGAAAGACGCCCAAGCCTTGGTGGCGGCGGGGACGATTGTCGCCGAGCGAACCAACATGGCGTTTATGGGCACCGTCGTTGTGTCGGGTAAAGCACGAGCGGTGGTCGTGGCGACCGGGTTGCACACTGAATTGGGCCGCATCGCCGCGATGATTCAGCAGGCTTCCGAAGCGGAGCGGATGGAAACCCCCTTGCAGCGGCGCCTGGAACAATTCGGCTATACCCTGCTCTGGTTGGCGCTGGGCGTGGTCGCTGTCGTCTTTGCCTTGGGCTATTGGCGCGGGGAACCGTTGTTGGCCATGTTTCTGACCTCGGTCAGCCTGGCTGTGGCGGCGGTCCCGGAGGGGCTGCCGGCGGTGGTCACGATCACGCTGGCCTTGGGTGTGACGCGTATGGCGAAGCGGCATGCGTTGATTCGAAAACTGCCCGCTGTAGAAACGCTCGGTTCGGCCACCGTCATTTGTACCGACAAGACCGGTACGCTGACGAAGAATGAAATGACGGTGACGAAGCTGCTCGTCGGCGATGTGTTCTTTGACGTGACGGGCGAAGGCTATGCGCCGGCGGGCGAAATCGTGGAGAAGGCCACGATTGAGGTTCAGGCTGAGACGGTCGGGGGATTGCCGCTTTCTGCTCAACCTGGACCTCGGCTTCAACCTGGGTTGCGACAGCTCCTGACAGCCGCGGTGCTGTGTAACGGGGCCACGCTGAATCAGGAAGGCGGAGCCTGGTCGGTGATCGGCGATCCGACGGAAGGGGCGCTGCTGGTCGTGGCGGCGAAGGGGGGGGTCACACAAGAAGCAGCGAAGCGGGACACCTCGTTCGCCGGTGAAATCCCGTTCGATGCCGAGCGAAAGAGAATGACGGTTCTGCGTCAAACCAAGGATGGTACGGTTGCCTACGTTAAGGGGGCGCCGGATGTCTTGCTGAGCCGTTGTGCGCATCGGTTGACGCTCGACGGGAAGTCCGCACCGCTCAGCGAGTCCCAGCGAAAGACCCTCCTTGATGCCAACGCCGCTCTGGCTGGCCACGCGCTCCGGGTGCTGGCGGTCGCGCAACGAAGGTGGGATCGGGAGTCGAATGGATTTCCAGCCGAGGAGGTCGAACGGGACCTGGTCTTTCTCGGGCTGTTCGCGATGAAAGATCCGCTGCGGCCTGAAGCCGTCGAGTCGGTGCGTGTCTGCCGGGATGCCGGCATCAGAACGGTGATGATTACCGGTGATCATAAAGATACGGCCGTCGCGATCGCGCGGGAACTGGGTCTTTATGACGGGGACGGGTCGGCCTTGTCCGGAGCGGACGTGAACAATCTGACGGACGATCAGTTGGCGCAGTTCGTCGAACGGGTCACGGTGTATGCCCGGGTGTCCGCCGAACACAAGCTTCGCATCGTGGAGGCCTGGAAGCGGCGTGGCGCGATCGTGGCTATGACCGGAGACGGCGTGAACGATGCGCCGGCGATTAAGGCGGCCGACATCGGCGTGGCGATGGGACTCGCCGGCACCGATGTGACGAAGGAAGCCTCCGACATGGTGGTGACGGATGATAACTTCGCCTCGATTACCGCAGCCGTAGAAGAAGGGCGGGGGGTATTCGATAACATCCGCAAGACCGTGCATTTCCTCTTGTCGTGCAACGTGAGTGAAGTGCTTGTCATGCTGTTTGCGGCGCTGTTAGGCCTGCCGCTGCCGCTCTTGCCGATTCAGATTCTCTGGATGAATCTGGTGACGGACGGCATTCCGGCCCTGGCGTTGGCGGTCGATCCCAAGGCGCCTGATCTGATGACGCGTCCGCCTCGCAGACCCGAGGCCCGTTTGCTCGATGGCGGGCGGTTGCTGGCGATCGGCGGTGAAGGGTTGATGCTGAGCGCCATCGCCCTGGGGGCCTTCAGCTATAGTCTGTACGGGTTGCATCAGAATCTCGATCAAGCCAGAACGGTGGCCTTTACGGTGATGGTTCTCGCACAACTGGTTCATGCCTTCAATTGCCGGAGCGATCGGTGGTCGCTTTTTCAGTTGGGCGTCGGAACCAATCGTGCGCTTCTGTGGGCGTTTCTATTTTCTTGTGCCGTGCAGATTGCCGTGCTCACCGTTCCTGCGGTCTCGCCGATTTTCAAAGTGGCTTCATTACCGATGGAAGACTGGTTGCTGATGGGAGCGGCTGGTTTAGTGCCTTTTATCATGATGGAGCTGGCCAAAAGGTTTCGGCGCCGATGAAGCGGGTGGCCGTAGGGGCGATCTCACGAGTGTGGTCTGCATGGATGCCGGCTTGTCATGCCGAACGGGAGTCGGTATGATCGGTCGTGATGACGACATCTCTGTATCCGAGCCGTTCGCGGAGTCTGTTGCTGATCGTATTCTGCCTGTGCCTTTGTGTTATGGCCCAGATGCTCGGAGTGCCGGCGACGCTCCTCAGCCCGGCCGACTCCTCTGATCTTCTCGGCTCGTCGGTGTTGGAAGGATTTTCCGTTATTTCGCCATTCCCGGATATTTCCTTGCCTGCGACTTCAGTCGCAGCTCCGAATTGCTCGTCCTTCTCGCATGTGCCTGTAATTGCCTCTGCAGTGTTTCATCCTCCTGTACGCTAGTTCTGCGATACATCCTCGTTCTATCAAGTCATATTGAATCGAGTGCGGTCAGACGCTGTTTCTGTTTGCGGGTGCGAGCCTTATTAGCTCCGTTGACTTGGAAGGCGAAACAGATTTTCAGGGTGCGGCAGGCCGGGTGAATTGCCTACTAGAGCACGTCGCTCCATGGGGGACTGACGGCGAACGCGGCATTGATCAGCCCGACATGCGAGTAGGCCTGCGGGAAATTTCCGCACTGAGTTTGTGTGGAGGGCACGAAATGTTCCGAGAACAGTCCGACGTGATTGGAGGCTATCAGGACACGATCAAGGATTATCCGTGCTTCGTCCATGCATCCCAGGCGAGCGAGGGCTTGGGCAATCCAGAACGAGCAAATGACGAAGGCTCCTTCCGGCTTTCCGAAGTCGTCGTTCCGCACGTACCGGTAGAAGAATCCGGTGTCCTCGCCGTCGTGCCGGAGCGAGAGTTCGCGGGTGATGTGCAATACCGTCGACTCGCACAGGGGGCGATTCGGGTAGCCGAGGATGGGCAGCTGCGCCAGAGCGGCATCGTAGCTGAAGTCGGACGGACCATTTCTGACCGCCCCGTCGTGCACGGCCCGGAGGAGCGCGTCTTCCGCCTGGATGCGTCCGGCCGTGAGGCCGATCGAGACGGAGGGGAGATGCCCGGCTTGTTTGATGCGCTCCAATCGTTCGAGTCCTGCCCAGCACAGCAGATTCGTGAAGGAATGCTCTTGCCAGCCGTTGCGGATCTCCCAGAGACCGGCGTCCGGCTGGCCGATACTGCGCACACACAACTTTGCCAGATGCGCCAGCAGGGCATCCAGATCTCTCGTGCGCAGATCGACATACCGTTCGTCGAAGAAGATCGGGGTAAAGGTCAGAATCATTTCGGCATAGGCGTCGTTCTGCACGTGTTCCGCGGCCTGATTGTGGCTGCGTACAGGTCGGCTGCCCTGGTAGCCGGACCAGTTCGCATGCTCCATCTCGGGAAGCGGAAGCCCCTGGCTCAGCGTGTAGACCGGCCGTAGCCGGTCGCTGGAGTGTTCGTGGGTATGAGCGATGTTCAACAGAAATTTCAGGAAGGCTTCCATCTCTTCGAAATGGCCCAGGTTATGAAATGCCGTGAGCGCAAAATAGGCATCGCGCAGCCAGCAAAACCGGTAGTCCCAGTTGCGCTGTCCGCCCGGCTGCTCCGGAAGGCTTGTCGTGAGGGCCGCCAGAATGGCGCCGGTATCTTCGAAGCAGTGCAGCTTGAGCGCCAACGCCGAGCGGATGACTTCTTGCTGATGCAGCAGCGGCACCGAACAGTTCTTCACCCAGATGCGCCAATAGCGGGCGGTCTGCTCCAGAAAGTCGTGTGTCACTTTGATGAGATCGTCTTCGATGCCGAGCCCCCAGGTCATGGCGAAATAGAATTTCTGGGTCAGCGCCATCGGGATCTCTTCGCAGAGGTAGGTCAGCGGCATATTAGTCAGCAGCCGGAGGACGTCACCGCGAATCTCGTAGCGGAGGTGGTTGCTGCCTCGCACGGGTTGCACCGGAGTCTTGTCCCAGCCGGAAACCGGACAGCAGTTGACCCGGATCGCCGGCGTGCCTTGCAGCGGTTCGACCATTCTGAAGAGCGCGGCCGGCCGATAGATGCGGCCGTATTGCTCGAAACGCGGACAGAAATCGGTGATTTGGAATGCATCGCCGTTCGGCAACGTGACGGTCGTCAGGAGGATATTTGTATTCGGCAGATAGCGCTGCTCGGTCTTGAGCGCGGAGGAGGGGAGCAGGCTGGTGATCGAGAAATGCCCGCCGTCAGGGTCCAGCAACCGTCCGAACACCGGTGGGCTGTCGGGCCGCGGGGTGCACATCCATTCCACGCTGCCGTTCAACCCGATCAGCGCGGAGAGTTGGCAGTTGCCGACAAGACCGTAGGGATACATGCCCCCACCATAGGCGATTTTATGTCCGATGTAAACGAGAGGTGAACGATGCGCTTGTCGCTGCGATTTCTGCTGCCGCTGGCCCTGGTGCTGGCCGGTCTGGCCTATGCCGTGATTCCTCTTGTCGATACGCTGACGCTCAAATGGTTCGTTCGGGACCTGGAAATCCGGTCAGACCTGATCGGCCGCATGGTCGAAAGCCCCCTGGTCGATCTTCTCGCATCGGAGTCGAAAACGAAGCTATTGAACTACTTTCACCGGATCATTCAGGACGAACGGCTCTTTGCCGTCGGTTTCTGCGACCGCGATGGGAAACTGACCTACAAGACCCTGACCTACCCCGACTCGATTTCCTGCGATGGCCCGAGCACGCTCAAAGCGGGTCAGACGGCCCTCTTGCGTTTCACTCAGGGGGCCGTCCATGTCGCAGCCGTCGGGATCGAAGGGAACGGCAGGGTCTGGGGGCGCCTGATGCTTGTTCATGACATGAGCTGGATCGAGCGGCGCAGCAGCGATACGAAGTGGTATCTCTTTTACCTCTTCGCCGTCATCGGCGGAGTGATCTCCCTGGTGACGGTCCTGGTCGCGCATCTGAGCTGGCGTGGATGGATTGCAGGTGTGCGGTCGATGCTTCGGGGGGAGGGCTTGGTCGCCTTGATCGGAGATCCGAAGCCCGGCGCCGACTTGCATCCGGTCGCCCAGGATCTTCGCGCCCTCATCCACGATCTCGAAGCGGACAAGCGCATGCGGGACGAAAACCAGATGAGCTGGACGCCTGCCACACTGAAAACCATTCTTCACGACCATCTCGCCGGCGATGAAGTGCTGATCGTCTCCAACCGTGAACCGTACATCCACAATTGGCACGATCAACAGATCGAGGTGCAGGTTCCGGCCAGCGGGGTCGTTACCGCCCTGGAGCCCGTCATGCGGGCCTGTTCCGGTGTGTGGATCGCGCACGGCAGCGGCACCGCCGATCGCGAAGTCGTCGATGCGCGGGGCCATATGCGAGTGCCGCCGGAGCATCCTGAATACGAGATCAGACGGATCTGGATGTCACAGGAAGAAGAGGCCGGCTATTACTATGGATTCGCCAACGAAGGCCTCTGGCCCCTGTGCCATCTAGCCCACGTCCGTCCCGTCTTTCGATCCTCGGACTGGCAGCAGTACAAAGAGATCAATGAGCGGTTCGCTCTGGCCATCATCGAAGAGGCCAAGACCGACAATCCGGTCGTGCTCGTTCAGGATTATCACCTCGCCCTGGTTCCGAAGATGGTGCGCGATCATTTGCCTCACGCGACGATCATCACCTTTTGGCATATTCCCTGGCCCAATCCGGAACGGTACGCCATCTGCCCCTGGTATCGGGAAATCCTTGAAGGGCTCCTGGGGAGCAGCATTCTCGGATTTCACACACGCTTTCATTGCAGTAACTTCATCGAAACCGTGGACCGGTCGCTCGAAACGAGAATTGACCGGGACAGTTCCACTATTTCGTATCAAGGAAAATTGACGGCCGTAAATCCGTACCCGATTTCTATTGCGTGGCCCGGGCAGCAGAGGGCGCAGCTGCCGCCGGTCTCCGAGTGCAAAACGCGCATTCGCACGTTGAATACGCTTCCCCATGCCCATCGCGTCGGCGTCGGTGTCGAGCGGCTCGACTATACCAAAGGCATTCTGGAGCGGTTCCTGGCCATCGAGCGGCTGCTTGAATTGCAGCCGGAGTGGATCGGCCGGTTTTCGTTTATCCAAATCGCCGCCCCCAGCCGATCGAAAATCGAGGAGTATCAGCAGCTCAGCCAGAATGTGCTGGCGTCGGCCGAGCGCATCAACGCCCGATTCGGCTGCGAGGGCTATCGCCCCGTTCATGTGCGGATCGAGCATCATGAACCTCAGGAGGTCAGCATCTATTACAGAGGCGCCGACTTCTGCATCGTCAGCAGTCTCCATGACGGCATGAATCTCGTCGCGAAGGAATTCGTTGCGGCGCGAGACGACGAGCAAGGCGTGCTGATCCTCAGCCAATTTACCGGGGCCGCGACGGAACTGCCCGAAGCCTTGCTCATCAATCCGTACAATATCGACCAATGCGCGGCGGCCATGCATCTGGCGCTCTCTATGGCACCGACCGAGCAGCGGGCGCGGATGCGCAGCATGCGCGGGATCGTGCAGGAGTTTAATGTGTACCGCTGGGCCGGCCGGATGTTGATGGATGCCGCCCGCATGCGGCAGCGGGCGCGCATCGTGCGTCAGACAAGAGCCAGGGATGTGGGAACGATCACGGGAGGACAGGCATGATGTATTTGCTCTCGCCTGAGGGACGGGAAGCGATGAGAGCCGTCGCCGGCGGGCCGATGCTCTACGCCTTCGATTTTGACGGGACGCTGGCCAAGATTTCTCCGGATCGTGAGTCGGTCAAACTCACCCGCTCGATCCATGAGTGGCTGGTGGCGCTGGCCAAGCGCGCTCCCTGTGCTGTGATCTCGGGACGGGCGCTCAGCGATTTGGCGCCGAGAGTGAACGGGGCCGTTCCGTATCTGATCGGCAACCACGGGCTGGAAAGCCCGTTGACGCCGCCGGTGACGCTACTCTGGGCCGATGGGATCTGCGCCGGGTGGAGAGCGGCGATCAAGGGGGAGCTGGCGCCTCAGGTGGCCGATCTCGGGATCGATGTGGAAGATAAGCGGTATTCGTTGACGCTCCACTATCGGGGGAGCGAAGAGCCGGACCGTGTTCGTTCCGTCCTTTCGACGCTTCTGAGCCGGCTCAACCCGGCGCCCCGCCTGATCCTCGGGAAATGCTCGATCAATCTCTTGCCGCCGGGGAAGGGGGGGAAGGGCGAGGCTGCCCTGGCGATGATGCGGCATCTTCGCCAGCCCGCCTTCTTCTTCATCGGAGATGATGAGACGGACGAGGATGTGTTTGCGCTGACGGAAGGGCTGGCCATGGGAGTGCGGGTCGGACAGCACGCCGGGTCGCGCGCAAAGTTTTACATCAAGCATCAAGGGGAGATCGAAGATGTCCTGCGTTTCCTGATTCATCGTTTGGATCGGACGCCGGAACAGGGCCAGCCCACCGATCGACCGGCGATGAGTCCCCGCAAGGAAGCGGAGCATAATGGCTAAGGCTTTGGTCCTGTGCGCCTGCTGTCTTGCCCTCGCGGGTTGCGGGAATCAAGACAATCCCGTCCAGACCGTCGTAGCCCACCCGGTCGGCGAGCGCGCGCTCCAGGCAGGAAGAGATGGCGGCAGGCCGACCATCGGACGGGATGAGGCTCCGGTCGCGGGTCGTCGGCGCTATGTGGCCTTCGAGTCTCGCGCTGCGAACCTGACGGCAAACGACACCAACGGGGTGACGGATGTGTTTGTCTACGACAATGAGACCAAGCAAACCGTGCGTGTCTCCGTCAGCAGCAGCGGAATTCAGGGGAACGGCGGGAGCTTTTCGCCTGTACTCACGCCGGACGGACGGGTCGTAGTGTTCGAATCCTTAGCTGCAAATCTGGCGCCTGAGGATACGAATCGCCAACGGGACATCTTTGTCCATGATCGGAAGGCAGGCCTGACCACCCGTGTGTCGGTGGACAGCCGCGGCAACCAAGCCAACAATTTCAGTCAAGCTCCGCATCTCAGCGCCGATGGCCGCTATATCGTGTTCGAATCCCTCGCGTCGAATCTGGTGTCGGGCGATACCAACGGAGTGATCGACGTGTTCGTGCATGATCGACAGGCAGGACGAACCAGCCGGGTGTCTGTCGGCAACGACGGGACTCAGGCTAACAACGCCAGCGTCAATCCGACGATCAGCGCCGATGGCCGCTACGTTACATTCGAATCGTTCGCCACCAACCTGTTGCCGGTCAAGCCGGAGCAAGCGAAGCAGGTATTTGTCTATGATCTGAAGACGGGAGTGCTTCAGCGGGTGCCGGCCGGTTCCCGGGCGGCTGGTTGACCGCGAGCCACCAAGGTGATGCATCATGACTATCCATGATTGGATCGTGCTGGTCGGAGGAGTGGTGTTTCTGATTCTGATCGTGCTGCTGCTCAGGCGCGCGATCCGGGATGTAAAGTGGCGGGAGAAGTAAATTTAGGGTTCGCCGGGATTGCGGTGCCCGGAGTCGATTCCGTTAACCGGAAGCCGCTCGTGACCTCTGTGTGTCATAACCTCGTCGTGCAATAGGAGCGCTACGGTGCCACTGATTCATACGCTCACGATCCTGATTTGTCTGGCCGCGCTGTTCAGTTACGTGAATCACCGGCTGTTGAAGCTCCCCATCACGATTGGGCTGATGGCAGTGGCGCTGGTTTTTTCGCTTGCGCTGCTCGCGCTCGGGAAGCTGGGGTTCGGAGTTGAAGCAGAGGCCAAGCGGTTCATCGGCGCCATCGACTTCAACGTGGCGCTCATGCACGGCATGCTGGGGTTTCTGCTGTTCGCCGGCGCCTTGCATGTCAAGCTGGACGAACTCCTGGATCTCAAATGGGTAATCGGCTCAATGGCGGTGGTCGGCACGATCCTGTCGAGTCTCATCACCGGCCTGCTAGGCTATTGGCTCTTCGATCTCGTCGGGCTTCCGCTCCCTTTTCTCTATTGTCTGCTGTTCGGCGCGTTGATCTCTCCGACCGATCCCATCGCCGTCATGGGCGTGTTACGGCAGGCGCGGCTTCCAAAGGCTCTCGAAATGAAGATCGTTGGCGAATCGCTGTTCAACGACGGAGTCGGCGTGGTGATTTTTCTGGTCGTGTTGAACCTCGTGCCGAAAGCCTCGTTCAGCGTGACGGATGTGCTGACGTTGTTTGCGGAAGAAGCCATCGGCGGCGCGGCACTGGGACTGGCCCTCGGCTATGTTGCCTATCGCATGCTCCGGTCGGTGGATAATTATCAAGTCGAGATTCTCATTACGCTCGCCCTTGTCATGGGGAGCTTTGCGCTGGCGGATCTGCTGCATACCTCCGGGCCGATCGCGGTCGTCGTGGCGGGCTTGCTTATTGGAAACCATGGCCGGCAATGGGCCATGTCCGAGAAGACGCGCGAGCACCTAGACAGCTTTTGGGAACTGCTGGATGAACTGTTAAATGCCGTGCTCTTCGTCTTGATCGGCCTGGAGGTGCTGGTGCTCAGTTTTCAGCGGTCGTACCTGGTGGCCGGGTTGGTCGCGATCCCACTGGTGTTGGCCGCGAGGTGGCTCAGCGTGGTGTTGCAGGTGAAAGCGTTCAGCTTCGTTCGGGAGTTCAGCGATCGCACGGTCACGATCTTGACCTGGGGCGGGCTCCGCGGTGGTATCTCTGTGGCGCTGGCGCTCTCGTTGCCGGTTGGTCCGATGCGCGACGCCGTGGTCACCATCACCTATGCGGTGGTGGTGTTCTCCATTCTGGTGCAAGGCCTGACCATCAATCGGGTGCTGTCGATGGGGGAGGGAATATCACGGAGGAGCCATCATGCCTGACGTGAATCATGGGCGGGCCCGGTGACCTGGGTCGATGCGGCCATCGTGCTGCCCCTTCTGGGCTTCCTACCTGATGCATTCGATCAAATCGCCATCTTCTCAAGGCCCCGGCACGTGACGATGTGGCGGTGTAACCAAGCCGGGAGAAAAACCAGGAGCGCTCGTATGCGACGCGACGTCCCGTTATTTCAAGAAACAAAGGAGGCGTGACATGCAAGAGGTGCGGGTAATCAAACTGGCCGATCGACTGATCGAATGGGCAATGAGTTCCGGAATCCGTGTGGTCTTGATCGGGCTCGGGATGATCCTGCTCCTGTCGCTGTCGAAGCAGGTCATCGCTAGATTTCGCCGTGTGTATGAAGGGAGTTTGCCAGGTCCGGCACAGGTCAAACGGGTGGATACCTTGACGCATGTCGTGCGTGATGTCGCACGGGTCTTCATCTTAGTTGTCGGGAGCATGATGATCCTGTCAGAGATCGGCATCGATCTCAAACCGTTGCTGGCGGCGGCCGGACTCAGCGGCCTGGCAATCGGTTTCGGCGCGCAAAGTCTGGTGAAAGATGTGATCTCAGGGTTTTTTATCCTATTAGAAAACTCTGTGAGGGTAGGTGATGTTGTGGAAGTGGCAGGGGTGGCCGGTATGGTAGAAGAGGTAAAGTTGCGGGCCATTACGCTTCGCGATCTCTGGGGCAATGTCCACGTAGTCCCGAACGGAATCGTGGACAAGGTCAAGAATATGACCAAGGGCTACTCCTATTACCTGTTCGACGTGGGTGTGGCCTACCGGGAAAATGTCGATGAGGTGATGGCCGTACTCAAGGAGATAGCCGAAGAACTGCGCGAGGATCCTGCCTTCAACACCGACATTCTGGAGCCGTTGGATATGCTCGGGGTTGATCAATTCGCAGACTCTGCCGTCATCATCAAATGCCGAATCAAGACGAACCCCATGCAGCAATGGCGCATCGGCCGAGAAATGAACCGGAGGATTAAGAATACGTTCGATGCGAAAGGTATCGAGATTCCTTTTCCCCATCGCACAATCCACTGGGGGCAGCCAAAGCAGACGCTTCCGGCAGTGGCTGAATCGAGGGCATAACCAAAGAATGGCGCCCCATTCGAGTCACGCAAACTTGCGGAAGGCTGTTGGCGGTGAGGATTGCGGATGCACAAACTGAATTTACATCACAGATCGCCCCATCTAGGAAAGAGTCTCTCGCCAAGTTCACGGATTCTATAATCTTATCCCATACGCTAGGAAGGATCGCAGAGTCATTATGATCTCGGCTCTCCTTGTGGGCTTCCGGAATCTTTTGGGGTACCAAACACGTTACCCAGCGGCCCAAACCGGAACGATGGAGCCTGGTAAGTCTTTGGCAGGTAGTGTTCAGGAATCGTGGTTTGGTTGCCGTCACGGATCTGGGCGTAGTGCGGGGACATAATCTCCACACCCGCTTCGTTGAACCTGTCCTGGATGTGTTGATGTAGTTCTGCATAGATCGTCGCCATCAGATTGGCCTGATCGGTATAGGCGTTGATTTCGTAGGTCACATAGAAATCGTCGAGACTGGTTTGGAGCACAAAAGGCTCAGGTTTCTGAAGGATGTGGGTGGTGGCACGCGCGGCGTTAATCAAAAGCTCGTGAACGATTTTCCATGGCGCGTCATAGCCGATGGTCACGCTGGTATGCAGAATCAGCCCCAGATTCTTGGCGGACGAACTGAAGTTGATCAGATGGGTACTGAGAACCAGGGAGTTGGGGATCGTCACATCCACATTCTTGATGGTGCGGATGCGGGTGACAAGGAGGCCTTTCTCAACCACATCGCCGATGGTATCCGCGACTTTCACGCGGTCTCCGAGACGAAAGGGATGCATATAGGTCAAGACTACGCCTGCAATGATATTGCTGATAGAGACGGCGGATCCTAGCGACAGGAGGAGTCCGAGGAAGACGGAGATACCGCGAAAGCCTTCCGATTGGGAGCCTGGAATGTAGGGAAAGATGGCGATCGCGGCAAATACGATGACCAGGAAGCGCACGATCTTATAGGTTGGTTGTGCCCAATCGCGCTGGAACTCGGCAAAGGTGATGGCGCCGCGTTCAACCCCGGTGAAGAGGAGACGGATCAGCTTGATGATATAGCGAGTTACGAAAATGATGACGATGATAGAAATGACATTGGGGATGTAGGTTGCAAAGGCTTGGCCGATGACCTGCAAGGTAGAGAGAACGGCATCGAATAACGCGGCGGAGACGCCTCTGGTCCAGGGGAAGATCCCAAGCACGGTGGTGAGGTACATATACAAGAGCACTAAGACTGCGGCCACTCGAATGGTTTTAGCGATTCCCGTGAGCGCCGCAGCAATCTGGTCGGCTGACAGGAGTTCCACCTGCTGAATCCTGATGGGGCGAATGATGGACCCCCGCCAGGCTTCGAGTTTGGCGTAAAGCTTTGGAAAGGTCTTGTGGAAGAGCACGAGCAGAACCACCAGGATGATCGTGTCGAGAATCGCCAAGCCAGCATCGATCAGAATCGTCCGGAGCGTGAACTGCTCGCGGGATTTCGCTAAGGCCGCCTGAATCTTCTGTGCATAGGCCTTGGCCAGTTCCTGCCGGCTGAGTCCGCTGGGCTCGGCATCCCGGTCCGTCACCGTCATGACCACCATCTCTCCATAGACGAGTTCGCTGGTGGAGTCTCGGTCGGCAGCGGTGACGGGATAAATTCTGGTGAATGGATCTTTGGCGAGGCGCGCCAAGCGCTCGGCGATTGCCTGGGCCCGCACCTGTGGTGTGAAGGGGCCAAGCTGATCATAGATCACGAAGAGCGTGTCTTCGTCGAGCACGACAGGGGCCCCGGTCGGCTTTGCCTGGGGAGCTTGTTGTAGTTGTGACGGTGTGTGCTGTTGAGCGGAGGCCATCGCATACGTAGCCGCCATGAAGCAGGAAAGAAGGAGAATCATGCCGTAGGCACATCGAGATTTCATGAGGTACCTCCGAAAGAGACGGCGCAGAATGATGGAATTAAAGGGATCCGAGAGAAGGACGAAAGATACTCTCTGTGAGAGTTCAACGCAAACCCAGTCGGGTGTGAATTTCGGTGCCTGTCGCACCAACGCGCACCTGAAGCCAATTGCTTCTAGGTGATGCGTCTTACCATAATGGTCCGACCGGTGTGCTTTCACATAGGGAGATCTTCACGCACATGGAATCGTTGAGCGTTGAAACAGTTCTCGGTCTGATTGGGATTGTGATTCTGGTCGGGCTGGCCGGTGAGGTCGGATTCAAGCGCACCGGGATTCCCAGTGTGTTGTTCTTGATGGGGCTTGGCCTTCTCCTCGGCCCGGTGCTGGGCTATGCCGACGCAGCGCAGGTTTCAACCCTTGCCCCCTATCTCGGGACGCTCGCGCTGATCATCATCCTCTTTGATGGCGGTTTGAATCTGCAGTTTGTGAAGGTGCTTCAGGAGACGCCGCTCGCATTGCTCTATTCGGTGATCGTCTTTGCCGGATCGGTTGCGGGTGTGGCGGCGGTCTATGTGTGGGGCCTCCATGGGCAATGGCTGCAGGGATTGCTCCTCGGGGCTATCTTGGGCGGGACCGCTGCGGCGATCATTCCACCGGTGGTCTCATAGCTTTCTGCCTTGCGTGAGCCGGTTAAAGTGCTGGTGAGTTTAGATTCCGCCTTTTCCGAAGTCTTCGTGGTTGTGATCGCGCTGGCGATCATGGGCTCGTTCATCGAGAGTGGGGGGGGGAATTTGGCGTGGTGCGGGAGATCTTTCACTCTTTCTTCGATGCCCTTGTGTTGGCCACCATCGCGGGATCTGTCTGGGCGAGATTGCTCACGTGGCTGGCCGGGCAGACCTTGTCCTACATGTTGACCCTCGCGGCAATTTTGGTGCTGTACTATGTCGCCGAGCTCGTCGGTGCCAGTGGTGCAATCACAATTCTGATGTTCGGTCTCGTGCTGCGAACATGGAAACGCTTGCAGGCCGGTTGGTACGGCCGCTTCGGGTCTTGATCGGGTACGAGTTGGACCAGGCCAAGTTTGTTCTGGATGAGTTTCTGAAACGGATCAATGAAGAGCTGGCTTTTCTGGTGCGGACATTTTTCTACGTGTTGCTGGGGTTGATTGTGGATTTCTCGCAGTTTAATTGGACTATTGTCGGATGGGGACTTGCATTTTTCGGAGTCGTCTTCGGCGTGCGTGTCATTGCCACGTTTGCGATCGGCGAGGCTACCAAGAGTTGGACCTCCAGCGAACGCGTACTCATCGCCGCCATGATGCCGCGAGGTGTCGCCACTGCCGTGATGGCCTTTTTGCCAGCGAGCGCGGGCATCCCAGATACAGAGGTCTTTCCCATGTATGCGTTGACCGTCATTACACTCGGCGTTCTTTTCATGACGTTGTCACTGGCCTTCTATCGAAGCCTGGCGGCTCGTGAGCAAAGTCCGGCCACGTCCTCACCTCAGACCACCTAAGGCCTTCTATCGACAGACGGGAGGAGGGCATCTCGATGATCGCATGGATCCAGTTTTTGGCCAGCGCATCTGTGATTGCCGTCGCAGGAACCAGACTGGCCAGAGACGGCGATCGTATTGCCGAACTGACCGGGCTCGGCCGGCTCTGGATCGGCGTGGTCCTTGTAGCTGGGGCCACTTCCTTACCGGAACTAGCTGCCTCGATTGCGGCTGTGCGGCTTGGTGCCTTTGACTTGGCCGTTGGCAATCTTTTCGGAAGCAATGCCTTTAACATGGCCGCCCTGTTTTTTATCGACGTGGCCTTTCGCGAGGGCCCACTCCTGAGCCTTGTGAGTTCGACGCATGGCATCGCTGCGTTCTGGTCGATCATTCTGATGGGCATTGGGTTAATGGGGATTATCTATCGAGCGGAAAAACGGTTCCTTCTGATTGAACCGGACAGCCTGTTGATGATTGTGAGTTACGTGCTGGGTGTGTGGCTATTGTTTCAATGATGTGTGATGGAGGAAATCGTTTGCGAACAATTGAGATGGGCTTTCGATACATAGTGCCGAGCGTAACCAGTTGACCACTGTTCCATCATCCTGCTCTGGCCTCCGCGAGAGAAACGGATTTCTCGTATAGGGGGGAGGGATTATGTGGCTGAGACGACGTTGAGTCGTGCTAGTGAGGGGTCAGAGTCTGTTCTTGGCGTAAAAATATTGCTTGGTCAACTCGGCGGTCAGCACATATCCGGTGAGGATGGCGGCGAGAAGAAAGAGGAATGAAAACGGCATCGGTGTCAATCCCAGGGGCGCGGCAATCGGGAGTATGGGGAGCAGCAGTGTAATGGTAGCCACGGCCAGGGTGGCGAGAGTGAGCGCGCGTCCCGGTGTGCTGGAGAAAAACGGCCGTCTGGTTCGAATGACCAACACGATGGCCGAAGCGGAAATAACGGATTCGATGAACCAGCCCGTCCGAAACTGTTCCGGGGAAGCGTCGAGAATCCAGAGCAGCGCGCCGAAGGTCAGGTAGTCGAATAAAGAACTGACGAGGCCAAAAGTTAACATGAACTTCCGAATGAAGGCGATATCCCAGCGTCGCGGCCGGTCGATCAGCTCAGGATCGACGCTGTCGGTCGCAATCGTCATTTCAGGGATATCGGTGAGCAGATTGGTGAGGAGGATTTGTTTCGGCAACAGCGGGAGAAACGGCAGAAACAGTGAGGCGCCGGCCATGCTGAACATGTTGCCGAAGTTCGCGCTGGTGGCCATGAAGACGTATTTCAGGGTGTTGGCAAAGGTGGTTCGTCCTTCGCGGACTCCCTGGATCAGGACCGACAGGTTCTTTTCGAGCAGCACAATGTCCGCTGCGTCCTTCGCCACGTCCACGGCGCTTTCCACTGAGATGCCCACGTCCGCCGAGTGGAGCGCCGGAGCATCGTTGATCCCGTCCCCGATATAGCCCACCACATTGCCGGATCGTTTCAAGGCCAGAATGATGCGGTCTTTCTGATTCGGTTCGATTTCGGCGAAGACGTCGATGTCGTTGACCTGGTGGGCCAGCGCTTCGTCCGTCATGCGGCGGAGGTCCTGGCCGGTCAGCAGCCGTTGATGGTCCAGGCCGACCATGTGGCTGACATGGGCTGCGACGAAGCGGTGATCGCCGGTGATAATTTTGAGGGAGACCCCCAGCCGGCGCAGCGAGACGATGGTGTCGCCGATGTCGGCCCGCAGCGGGTCGTGGAAAACCAGGAGTCCGAGGAAGGTCATGTCCGTCTCGTGTTCCTTTCCGAGACGCGTGCAGGATTCCATGGGGCGGATCGCCAGGCCAAGAATGCGAAAGCCCCCGCCGGTAAGATCCTGAAACTGGCGGGCGATCCGTTCCCGAACCATGTCGAGGGGCACGGAGCTTCCGTCGGGCAATTCGGCGCGGGCGCAGGCGGCCAAGGTTTGCTCCAGGGCGCCTTTGGTAATCAGGAGCGCGCCGGTCGTGGTGGCGACGAGGATAGATAATCGTTTGCGTACGAAGTCGTAGGGCACCTCGTCCAGCTTGCGGTACCCGGTGAAATCCCACGCGCGATGCGTGCGGAGGGCCTCGTCCAACGGGTTGATGAAGCCGGTTTCGTAGGCGGCATTCAGCGCCGCGTGAAAGAGCACGCGTTCGCTCGGACGGCCTGCGACATCGATCGCCTGTTCCAGATGCATCGATCCTTCCGTGAGCGTGCCGGTTTTATCGGCGCAGAGCACGTTCATGCTGCCGAAGTTCTCGATCGAGTGGAGCCGCTTGACGATCACTTGCTGTTGGGCCATGCGTTTCGCCCCGTGTGAGAGGTTGACGCTGATGATCGCCGGGAGCAACTGCGGCGTGAGCCCGACCGCCAGCGCCATGGAAAAGAGGAAGGAATCGAGGACGGGCCGTTGCAGGTAGACGTTGATGGCGAAGATGGCGAATACCAGCAGGAGCGTCACTTCGAGCAGCAGGTAGCCGAATCGCCGGACGCCCCGTTCAAACTCGGTTTCCGGTTGGCGGTGCATCACATGACCGGCGATACGCCCGAACTCGGTGTCCTTGCCGACCAGCACGATCACCGCCGTGGCATGGCCGCTGATCACATGGGTGCCCATGAAGAGACTGTTGGTCCGTTGAGTGACCGGTGCCGTGGACGGCACGACCGAAACGGATTTTTCAGTCGGGTACGTTTCGCCGGTCAACGTCGCTTCGTCGACGAAGAGATCTTTGGATTCGAGGATGAGGCCGTCTCCGGGTATGCTTGAGCCGGCCGAAAGCGTGATGATGTCGCCGGGCACGATCTCATCGAGCGGAATGTCGAGTGTCTTTCCCTCCCGCAAGACCGTGACGGTCACGTGGACGAGGGCGAGAAGCGACGCGACGGCTTTGGCGGCGCCGTGCTCCTGCCAGAATCCCAGGAAGGCGCTGACCAGGATAATCGTGAGAATGATGAGGGCGTCGGTGCGATCGGCAAGAAACAGGGACATTGTGGCGGCAAACAAGAGAATGAGAATGATCGGACTGCGGAATTGGGCCAGCAGAACCAGGAACGGCTGAATGTCCTGGCGCGGCTTCAGGCGTGCTGATGCATACTGTGCTTGGCGCTGCCGTGCCTCCTCAGCACGGAGCCCGTCCTGTCTAGTTTGGAGTCGGCTGAGTAGTTCCTCTGTCTGTATGCTCCAGAACGGTGGGAGTGGCTCATTCATGCTGCTGCCTCGGGACTACTCATAATGGAGCGCCTCGATGGGATTCAGCTTCGAAGCTTTGTTCGCCGGATAGAGGCCGAAGAAGATTCCGACGACCAGGGAAAAGAAAAAGGCGGCGGCCACGGCCGGCGTGGAAATAATCGTCGGCCAGCCGATTAGTTTCGTCAGGAGCAGCGAGATACCGATGCCGGCTCCGATGCCGAGGATGCCCCCGATGGTCGTCATGATGACGGCTTCGATCAGGAATTGCATCAGGATATGAATGCGCTTCGCGCCGACGGCCATGCGCAGCCCGATTTCCTTGGTCCGCTCCGTGACTGAGACCAGGAGGATATTCATGATGCCGATGCCTCCCACGACGAGGGAGATGGAGGCAATGCCCATCAGCATGAACATCATCGTCCGGCTCGTGCCGGCGACGGTCTTGGCGATGTCTTCCATGGTACGGATGGTGAAGTCGTCATCTTCGGACGGGTGGACATGATGTCTCGCGCGCAGGAGTTCCTTGATATCCTCCACGACGGCGGGGATGTCATGCCGCGTCTGTGTCGCCACCAGGATGATCCCGACGGTTCCGAGAAACTTCGTCCCCAGGACTTTGCGTTCGGCGGTCGTGAACGGGAGCAGGACCAGATCGTCCTGGTCCTGGCCGGTGATCGACTGGCCCTTCGAGGCGAGAATGCCAATCACCCGAAGCGGGACGTTGCGGATGCGAATCTCGCTGTCGATGATCTCTTCGCCGGCTTCAAACAGGTTCTGAGCAGTGGTTTTTCCCAGGATGACTACTTTCGCGGCGGCATCCATGTCGGACTGAGTGAAAAAGCTGCCCTGAGCGATCGGCCAACTGCGAATGTCAGGAAACTCCGGCGTCGTGCCGAGCACGATCGTGCTCCAATTTTTATTTTCCCGAATCACTTGCAGCACGGAGCGCGTGGCGTACATCACCATCGTCACGCTCATGACCTTCTTTTCGATATCCTGCGCATCGCCGACGGTGAGTGTCGAGATAGACCCCAAGCCCCCGCGTACGCCGCCGACGGTCGTGGCGCCGGGAATGATGATGAGGACATTCGTTCCAAGGCTGGAAATCTCCGCCTGAACGGAAGCCGTGGCTCCTTGTCCCAGGCTCACCATGGCGACGACGGCGCCGATGCCGATAATGATGCCGAGCATGGTCAGCCCGGCCCGCAGCGGATTCCGGCGTAAGATGCGGAGGGCCGAGAGAATCGTGAGCCAGAGAAAAGACATGGATTAGCCTTCAGCGGTGCGTTCTCATCGCATGCCCCGGCCCGGCTCAAAGCCGGGCGGCAGTTTCTTTTGCGCCTGTTCCTCGGGTGTTTCAATGCCGAGGATTACCCGGTCGCCTTCCTGCACTGGTCCTTCAGTGATTTCCGTAAACAGAGAGTCTGCAATACCGGTGGAGACGCCGGTCTGATGTGTTGTGTTCTCCTGATCAAACATCCAGACCTGCGACACCTTCTTGTCCACTGGAGCGTTGGGCATCCGGAACCGCAACGCGCCGTTCGGCACGCGCAGCGGAGATTCTTTCTGAGCGGTGACGATGGTCACGTTGGCCGTCATGCCGGGTTTGAGCTTCAGGTCTTTGTTGTCGACCGTGATGACGACGTCGTAAGTCACCACGTTCTGCACGCTGATCGGTGCATTCCGTACTTGTGTGACGGTGCCGTCGAAGAAATGTTTCGGATAGGCATCGACGCGAAAGCTGGCGGTCTTTCCTTCAGCCACGCCGCCGATGTCGGACTCGCTGACATTGGCGTTCACCTGCATCTTCATCAGGTCCTGCGCGATGACAAAGAGAGTGGGTGTTTGGAAGCTGGCCACGACGGTCTGACCGATGTCCACGGTGCGGGAGATCACAATGCCGTTGACCGGCGAGTAGATGGTGGTATAGCCGAGATCCAACTCGGCGGAGGCGAGCGTCGCCTGCGCTTGGTCCAGCTGCGCTTGCATCACCTGCACGTTGGCTTCGGCGTCGCGATAGTTTGTTTCGGCCAGATCGAGGTCCGCCTGCGAGACGAAGGCCTGTTTTCGGAGCGTGGCCATCCGGTCGCGCTCACGCGTTCGCTGGGCTCCCATGTTCGTGGCCTTGGCCAGATTGCCGGCGGCGCTCTTCACGGCGGCATGCGCCTGGTTGACGCGTGATTGGAAGGGGAGTGGATCGATCTGGGCAAGGGGTTGGCCTTGTTTGACGACGGCGTTGAAATCCACAAAAAGCTTCGCAATCTTGCCGGACACCTGACTGCCGACCAGGACGGACACGACCGGATTGACGGTTCCGGTGGCGGTCACGATGGATGTGATAGGGCCACGGTCGACAAGGGCTGTTTTGTACTGGACCGGCGGGGTCCCTTCATATAGCCAGTACCACAGTCCCACGCCGACCAGTACGATCGCTGTCATGCCGCCGATCAGCCACGGAAGCCGTGACGTCGTCCGCGGGTGAGGACGTGGAATGACGGTGATGGGAATTGCACGGTCATGTTGCCGCGAAGGATCGGACGGAGGCGAGACCGCTGGACTTGGTATGACTTCGTTGACAGGGATGTGCTGGATTGGTTCGTGAGGGTCGGAGGTCATGATGCGCTCCCTCTCTGGACGATTCCGCTGTGTTGTCTGGGGTGTAGCCGATTTGCAATGATCTTACGAGCTTCCTCTGCCAATAACAGCATGAGAGCGCCCAGCGTGAGAGGACCGAAGATCCAGGCCGGGACGGGGCTCGTTCCAAAGATCTCGTGGCCGATCGGTGAATAGGTAATCCCCGCAAGTAGCATCAGCTCGATGGCAATCCCCCAGAGGATGAGGGGGTTGCTGAACCAGCCGCTCCTTGTCGCGCTGAGTCGATTGGACCGACAGGCAAAGACGTTCGCCACCTGGGCCAAGACGATACCAGCGAAGGTCACGGTCGTGGCTTCTTTATATAATGGCGACGACCAAGCCAGATGAGCGCCCCAGGTCCACCCCTGACTGGTGAGGTAGAGAAAGAACCCGCTCATCGCCACGACGGCTTCGATCAGACCGAGAAAGAGATAGGCGCGCAGCAGGAGCGGGAGATTCAGCAGCCGTTCGGACCTCGGACGCGGTGGAATGTCCATGACGTCGGCCACCGGGCGTTCGGTGCCGAGACCCAGCGCCGGGATCATATCGGTGCCGAGATCGACCGCCAGTACTTGCGGTATCGTGAGAGCCAGCGGGATGCCGAAGAAGCCATAGCCCAGAAACGGCACTATTTCAGGAACGTTGCTCGCCAGGATATAGCTGGTGAATTTGCGAATGTTTTCATAGACCGCACGGCCCTCTTCGATCGCACTGACGATCGTGGCGAAGTTGTCGTCGAGCAAAATGATGTCGGCGGTTTCTTTGGCGACATCCGTTCCGGCGATGCCCATGGCCACGCCGATGTCGGCTTTTTTGAGAGCCGGCGCGTCGTTGACCCCGTCTCCGGTGACCGCCACCACGTGGCCCATGTCTTTGAGTGTGGCCACGATGCGTATTTTGTGGCGCGGCGCCATTCGGGCAAAGACCGGATCCGGTTCCTCCGATCGAGTCGGGGTCAGCAGTTGGCGAAGGACATCATCGCTCATGCCGTCGAGCTGGGTGCCCTCGATCACCGGGACAAAGCCGGTCGGTCGTTGCGGTGCCTGTTCCGGCGCCAGGCCGATCTTGCGGGCAATCGCCAGGGCAGTGAGCGGATGATCGCCTGTAATCATGACGACACGCACGCCGGCGTTGCGGCATGTGGCGATCGCCTCCGGCACTTCCCGATGCGGCGGGTCCATCATGGCGACGAGTCCGAGAAACGTCAGGTCGTTCTCAATGGTCTCGATTTCGAGATGTTCAGGCTGATGGGCGATCTCGCGCATGGCCACCGCCATTACACGGTAGGCTTGTTCGGCGAACGTCCGGCTTTGGCCAAGGATACGCGTCCGTTCGTCCGGCGTCATCGCAATGGCGTCGCCATGAACCCATGATTGAGTGCAGAGCGTGAGCACGGCCTCCGGGGCGCCTTTCGTGAAGGCCATGAGCCGGCCCTCCATCCAGTGCAGGGTGCTCATCCGTTTCCGGTCGGCATCGAACGCGAGTTCTCCCATGCGCCGCAGCGGAGGGCGGTGGGCGGCTCCATGCTCGACGGCGAATTCCAGGAGCGCGACTTCCGTCGGATCGCCGGTGACGACGAATCGTCCGTCCGATCCCCGCACCCGCTTGGCATTGTGACAATTCAGCAGCGCGTCGAACAGGAACTGCCAGCGCTCGGCATCCGCCGTCGTGATCAGACGGCCTCTGGTGAAGAAACACCCCTCGCTCGACTCGATCACGAGGCCGTCGGCATAAAACCGATCCACCTTCATCCGATTTTCCGTGAGCGTGCCGGTTTTGTCCGTGCAGATGACGGTCGTACAGCCGAGTGTTTCAACAGAGGACAGGTGCTTGATCAACGCGTTGCGCTTCGCCATCCGTTGACTGCTCATGGCCAGAGCCAGCGTCACGGTCGGCAGGAGTCCTTCCGGCACATTGGCCACGATGATGCCGATGCCGAAAATCGCGCTGACCCAGAAGCCGAGCCCTGTGCCCATCCCGATCACAAAAAAGGCCGCTCCCATGGCCAGAGAAATGGCGGCCACGATGCGGGTGACAGTGATGATTTCCTGTTGGAGCGGACTGAGACCGGCGACAACCGAGGTGGTAAGATTGGCGATCTTGCCGAACTCCGTACGCATTCCGACTGCGAACACGACGGCGCGGCCATGGCCGGAGAGGACGGTCGTGCCGGCGAACACCAGGTTGGGAAGATCCAGCCAATTGCCGTCTGTCAGGGGATCGGCGGTCCGCCGTTTCGGGTTCGATTCACCGGTCAAGGCGGCATTATCCACTCGCATCCCGGTGGCTTCGATCAGGCGAGCATCCGCGGGGATACGTTCTCCTTCCTCCAGGATGAGGATGTCGCCCGGTGCAATGTCGCTCCGAGGAAGTTCGAGCGGTTGTCCTCCTCGCATGACCCAGGCCTTGTCCGGCAGCAGGCGATGGAGTGCCTGCACGGCGCGTTCGGCTTTGTATTCTTGAAAGAAGGCGAACACGGCATTGATGACGATGACGCCGAGAATGGCCCAGCCCAGTGTGGCCATGCCCTCGCCGGGTTTCATGAAGTCGGCGGCGAATGCGAGGCCGGATGCGATCCAGAGCAACAGGGCCAGGAAATGGGTGAAATGGCGAGTGAGCCCCCGCAGGATGAGGTAGCGATCGGGTTCGGTGAGCCGGTTGGCGCCGAATTGGGCGAGCCGCTTCCGCGCTTCTTCCGGCGAGAGGCCGCCGCCGGCGGTTTCAAGCCGCTTCAGCACCTCGTCGATCGCGAGGGTTCCAATATCGTGGTACCGGAACTCAGGCACGTGTGCCTCGCACGATGAGGACCGAACAAGGCGCGTGGCGCAGGAGCGTTTCGGATACGCTGCCGAGGTGCAGTCGCTCGGTCTTGGTCAGTTCGCGAGAGCCGAATACCAGAAGATCGTTCTGCTCAGCTTCCACGTGTGTGACGATGGTGTCGATCACATGATTCATCCGCACATGGGGCACTGCGGGGTATCCGTCTTTGATGAAGTCGTCTCGCAAGGCGCTGACGAGGCTGGTGGCGAGACTCATGACCGGTTGAGTCAGGGACGCCACTTGTGATTCGGAGAGATAGCGGGAGGCCAGGTCCGTCACCGGGCTCTCGACGGATGTCAGAATCGACACCGTTGCGGATTCCGGCAGAATGCGGGTCCGGAGAAAGCGGGCGGCGGCCCGAGAGGGTTTCGAGTCATCCACTGCGAGCGCCACATGGCTGAATCTGGCGAGGGGCTGTTTAATCACCAAGAGCGAACAGGGGGCGATGGCAGCCACTTGCCGGGAGGTGCTGCCCAGCAGAAATCCTTTGATGTCGCTCAATCCGCGGGACCCCATCAGGATGAGATCGGCTTTCACTCGTTTAGCCTGTCGGGCAATCGTCTTCGCAAAGGGGCCGTGCGCGAGGATGGTCTGGAATTGCGTGCGAGGGCCGGTGCCCGCTTGACCGAGGGCGACCCGCGCCGACCGTTCCGCTTCGCGCAAGAGTACCGTGCCGACTTTGTCCAAGGCGGCGAGGGCGCGTCTGACGGCAACCGGATTCTTTCCTTTGGCTGTCTGAAGCAGCGAAGGATCGACGACATGCAAGAGCACCACATGCTCAGGCTCTTTGCCGGCGAGCGCTTGGAGCGCCTGGACTCCCCACTGAGCATACTCCGACCCATCGACCGCACAAACAATGCGCATGACCGACTCCTTCTTCAATACATCGTCAGCGACGGCGAACCTGTCGGGTATCTAATCTGCATTGGGTATGCCCGTAGAGACCGGCGAGGGCGGCAGAGAATCTGCGTGGTTTCCAGGGATTGAAGGCCATGGACGTCGCTATCGAGAGGAGTACTGCGGCTTTTTGCGGCAGGGTTGAAACGGTGACTGTGGTGATTGGCGTCAGTCTTGTCATGGAGAAGGCGAGATACATTGAGATTGTGTGTGTCTGTGTGAAAAATCGGCGGTGGATGGGCGGCCTGTTATGGCATTCTCATTGCGTTAGCTGAAGTATGAGGGAAAAGGAGGACGTATGAAACGAAGTGTCCTGTGGGTGTTTGGACTTTCTGTTGTGCTCAACGGGGGGGCGGGGCTGGCCGATGGCGGCGCGGTAGCACGGATCGGAGCTTCAAGTGAGTTTGTCGAGTTGAGTCATCAGAGTGACGGCCGCACGATGATCGATTTGCTGCCTTTGCACCGGGCTGGCGACGTGCGGTATTTCAGTGCCGGTATCGGCCTTGAAGAGCGGGCGGCCCAGTACCCGCCTTTTTCGTTGAAGCTCGTCTTTACTGCCGGCGGGAAACCATTCCTCTCCGGAGTCTCCGTGACTATTCAGCCGGTCAAAGGCGGAGTCGCTGTGATGATTCCGCAAGAGCAGGTGGAAGGGCCCTGGCTTTTCATTGATGTGGCTCCGGGTGTCTACGATGTCACGGCCATCCATCGTGACCGGACGCAGGGGCTGAAGAGGATCGCGGTAGTGGCGGGGAAACAGAAGACGATTCATCTGCGATGGCCGGAGGATCGCGGCCTGGCCGGAGCGTTGCCGACCGATTAGATGATTCCCGGAGGGTGGTAGTGTCTGTGTGATATGACCAATGAAGGAGCGCGATGTCATGCCGAAGACGACGAAAAAGAAACCGGTAAAGAAGCCGGCCAAGATTTCGAAATCACCGGACTTCGCTTCGATGCTGGTGAAGCCGGTGATGGAAAAGCGGGTGCAGTCCGCCCGCTTGAAGACGAAGGGTGATGTGATTGCCTCCCTCATGATCGAGGGGTTTGGCGCGGTCCCGGTGGTGGATGGCGCTGGAAAGCTGATCGGGATTGTGAGTGAACATGACCTGCTTGCCGCGATGGACGACGGGCATGCACTCGGGGATCTGACTGCGGCGGATGTCATGACGGGGAATCCGTATTCGGTCCGTCCTGAAACGACGCTGGGAACGCTGGTGCATGTCTTACGGGCCAGCGATCTTGTCCGCGTGCCGGTCGTGGATCCCAGGGATCGACTGATCGGCATCATTGCCCGGCGCGATGTGTTGCGAACGTATCTGGGTGGCGGTTCAGCCCGAAGAAAGTGAGGTGAAGGCGATGCGACAAACGGAATTTTTTCTGAAAGCCTGCGATCCGAAAACATTGACCGTCGGTCAGTTGATGCAGGACGCGGTCACGCGCTGTACATCGCGGACGGACGCGCTGACTTTGACCCACATGATGACCCATCGGAACTTCGGGAGCATGCCGGTCGTGGAAGAGGACGGGACGCTGGTGGGCATTGTGAGCGAATACGATCTCCTGCAAGTGATGATCGAAGGGCGCGATCTGCGCAAGGTTCTGGCGACCGAAATCATGTCGGCCCATCCGGTGACGGTGATGGAAGACCAGACCCTCGTGCAAGTCGCCGATCTGTTCCAAGACCGGTATCTCACGAGAGTGCCCGTCGTGCGGAACGGAAAACTCGTCGGCATTCTTGCGCGGCGGGATCTGCTGTTCGGGTATACGCAGGCTTCCCAGTATTGGTCATGACGATGAGCCAGAACCACCGGTTACGGGCCGAGCTGGATCAGCACGAACTGGCGGCGCTCCAGCGTTTCATGGTTGCGCTTCACGAGGAGCCGTATGAGTCCAAGCCCCGCGTCGATGTGATGCAGGTGTTTCGCGGATCGGAAGGACAGATTTTCGTACCGGTCACCGTGTCCGGAACATCGCCTGATCCGCATCTCGCCATGCTGATGGGCCACAAGTCAGAGCAGTTCTATAAACAGAGCGGCTGCCGGCTTGTGATGCTCCAGCGAATCGACGGCGATCCTCAGCGTGCGAGCTATGTGTGGGATGGCGCTGCCTGGAAGACGGTGCCGTAGCGCAAGGAAAGCCCATCCTGGCAATGTCACACGCCTCACGTGTTCTCTAGTCGACCCTGCCCGGTGTCCGGCCTCACACGGCTGTGTCGGGCTCTACGATGAAGCGATGCAGAAGGAACAGTATGGAATTCCGAAAGATCCGGAGGTTGACGATGCGAAGAAGTTATTTGAATGGGTGTTAGGCGGTGAGCCGGAAGATGACCGGGTGATTCCGCTTCCCAACGGTCCTCGACTTCGGATCATCGGCAAGGCGCCGAAGTGGAACCGTGACTAGCCCGGGATGTTTCTCGGGTAATCAACATGAAGCCGGACTTCTACGGTTCCGTGATGATCCGTCCGCCGGGCCGTTCTTCACCCTCGCCCCATTCCGCCACGGCCTGGGCCATTTCAGCAAGACGTTGAGCGGCACGGCCAAACACCGTGTCGGGAGGATACTCCCCGTCGATACCGCGTTCCCCGGCCGCCACGCCGGTGAGCAATTCAATCGCCTCTTCCAGCGTGTTCACCGCGTAGACGGTGAACTGTCCCGACTCCACCGCTTCGACGACATCCCGGCGAAGAGCAAGATGCTTCGTATTGCGAGCCGGAATGATCACACCCTGTTTGCCGGTGAGGCCGCGCCGTGAACAGGATTCAAGAAACCCTTCGATTTTTTCGTTGACGCCTCCGATGGGTTGTACTTCGCCCAACTGATTGACGGACCCTGTGACGGCGAGATATTGCCGGATCGGCAGATCGGCCAGGCTGGAGAGGATTGCAGTCAACTCGGCGACCGCGGCGCTGTCTCCCTCGATCTCGGAGTAGGTCTGTTCGAACGTCAACGAGGCGTTCATTGCAAAGGGATGCAATCCGGCGAACTTGCCGGCCAGGTAGCCGGCGAGTGTCATAACCCCTTTGCTGTGGATATTGCCGGCCAACTCCGCTTCCCGCTGCACGTCGATGACGCCTTTAGTGCCCACATAGGTGCGCGCGGTGATGCGGGTGGGGCGGCCGAACGCATAGTCACCGAGTTCATGGACGGAGAGTCCGTTTACCTGGCCGACGATCTCGCCGTCGAGATCGACCATCAAGGTGCCCTCTCTGATTTCGTCCTGAATCCAGTGTTCGGCCAGATTCGACCGGTGGCGTTTATGGGCGATCGCCGCGTCGACGTCTCCGCGTGTCACAAACGAATGACCTTCCTTCCTGGCCCAGTAGCCGGCTTCGCGGATGAGGTCGCTCACGAGACTGAACCGCAGTGACAGACGGTCGTGCCGGTCGGCGAAACGGAACCCCTGACGAATCACTTCGGCGACCGCATCGGCGCCAAAGTGCGGCAGCCCTTCTTCGCGGCAGAGCTTCGCGATGAAGCGGGCATACTGACGGTCCTGCCGCTCGCTTCGGACCACTTCCGTGTCGAAGTCCGCCTTCACTTTGAAGAGCTTGGCAAAGTCTTCTTCGTAGGCTTGGAGCAGGTGATAGATCATGGGCGGTCCGACCATGATGATTTTCACCGTGACGGGGATGGCTTGCGGCCGGAGGCCGGCGGTAGAGAAGCCATAGAACTCGCCGGGGTCTTCGATTTTTACTTCAGCCGTTTTGATGACGCGCTTCAACGCGTCCCAGGAGAAAGGCTGGTGTAGCATGTCCAGGGCATTCACGATCAGGTAGCCGCCGTTGGCTTGAAGGACGGCGCCGGCGCGGATTTCGGTGAAATCTGTGTACATGACGCCCATGTGTGCGCGCCGTTCGATTTTGCCGATCAGATTGGTGTAGGTCGGATGGGATTCGTCGATGACGGGTGCGCCGCCGGTCGGCTCATGCTCGACGATGAGATTCACGAAATAGCGGGTCATGTCAGGCCGGCGGAGTTCCAGGCCGGGAAGAGGTAATGCCGGTCCCTCATGGGGAAGGAAATCTTTGTAATGGTGGACGATGTTGTCTTTCACTCGCTCAAGATAGGCAGAGACCGCCGGCAGATCTTGATAGGACCGCAGCATCGCTTCGTAACGACCTTCGAGCACATTGGTGACCATCTGGTGATCGAGATGGCGAAGCTGGTGCTCCATTTCTTTATCGAGGCTGTGGAGGCGCACATGAAATTCGCGTATCTCGCCTTCGAGCCCGAGCCGCCGGTCGTTTAGGTCCTGTTGCTCCGCTTCGGTCATGGCCTCCATAGCTTCGCCGGTCATGGGGTGTCCGTCTTTGAGCGGCACGAGCCCGAATCCCGCCGGCGTTTCATCGAATCCGAACCCGCGGGCGAGACTCAACTTCGTAAGCTCCTGGAACAGCGCTTTCTTCTTGGTTTCAGTCTCGTCGTGCAACGTGGCTTTGCCATCAAGGTATTTCTTGCTTTCGAATGCTGCGGGGATGTCGCGGCGCAAGCTCTCGATGAACGTGGCCATGTCCCGTTTGAAGGCACAGCCTTGCCCGGCGGGAAACGAGAGACTGACCGGCCGCGAGGTGTCCTGAAAGTTATTGACGTAGCACCAGTCGGAAGGAGCTTGGGTCGTCTGGGCCAGCCGTGTCACCATCTGGCGAACCAGGGTGGCTTTGCCTGTGCCGACCGGGCCGGAGACGTACAGATTGAATCCCGGGCTCTTCATCGAAAGACCGAATTCCAGCGCTTCGACCGCCCGCTCCTGGCCGATAATATCGGTGAGCGGTTCGAGTTCGCTCGTATCTTCGAACCCCAACTGTGTGGGATCGACTGTGGACGACAGCATCGAAACGGGAACCCTGAATTTGTCGATGCTCATCTAGAATGCTTTCGTTGCGACCGTTGGAGGTGGCTGTACCGTTGTGGCCTGCGGGCCCTTCTTTCCTTGCTCCACGCCGAACACTACTTCTGTTCCGTCTTCGAGCTGTTCGAACGTGAGGCTGTGGAGTGCATTCGCATGAAAATACACCTCTCCGCCGCCCTCCTGAAGGATGAACCCGTACCCTTCGTTGGGAAAGAGCTTGCAGATGACCCCGCGATTGGGTGGAATAGGTGGCAAGCGTACTTCGGTCAGTGCGCGTTTCTCACGAAACTTCCGCAGTTCAATCGTGACAGCTTCAAAGGCGCTCCGGATGGCTTCTTCGAAGGTCTTATCCTCCTTGCGGGCTGTCAAGGTATGGCGGCCTGGGAGCGTGACAACCACGAGCGCCTCAGCGACGTGGTCTTGTTTCTTGTGATGACGGTTCTTTGTCAGGGTCACGCGGCCGTGCGTGAGGTCATCATGACCCCGCCGGAGATCCTCCATGCGGGCTTCGATTTCTGTCTTCCAACGGGGCGTCATTTCAACGTTGCGGCTCTGCATTTCTAGTTCCATCTGTTGCCCTCCTTTTATTCATTACGACTTATCAGCAAGCCGGATGCCGCCTGCGTCAAATCCACCGGTTTGGGAAAGGCGTCAGAAAGAAGCCATCGTTTTCACGCTTTTGACGAATGGCCACACGTTCCACGTGGTGAATGACAATGGAGACTGGCGCATTTCTCCTCAGTGATCGCGATGAGGGTGAAGCGCAATGCGTCAATTGAGGCATCGCAAGGTGAGTCAGGGGATAGCGAAAGGGGGGAGGACTCACGGGGATCAGTGCTTCAGGCGGATGTTCAGATGAGGGCTCGATTGGAATGTGACTTGCGTGTCACTTCTATATGCCTACGCTGAGGAAACAGGCTCTTGAGGAGTATCTCCAATCGCGCTTTGGGCCTGAGGTTACATTGCTGTCGTTCGGCGTGATCGGAAAGGCAAGCTCAGAAGGTGCACATAAACAATACGGCTATGGGACACCGGTCAAGCTGACGTTCCGTGTTGGCCGGGAGGTTCGCACGGCCGTATTGGAGACCATGAAGCCCGGCCCTTTCGGACACGAGCACATGGCCGATCGGGCGCAGGCGATGTTGTGGGACTACGAGTCCTATGGACGGCTACCGCGGCATGTGAAGGCACTCGACGTTGGCATTTTTACCGGCACGCAGAAGTTGCTGTCCGTTGCAGAGGGGCGTGAATACTTTGTCCTCAATCAATGGACCGAGGGGGCGAGCTATCACGAAGATCTGGAGCGGCTCGCCAGAGGGCGCTCGCTCCGTCCGCTCGATCGCAAGCGGACCATCGCCCTCGCGCGTTACCTGGCACAGATCCACGCGCAGAAGAAACGGGATGCCGATTTGTATCGCCGCCGTTTACGGGAGTTGATCGGTCACGGCGAATGCATCATGGGGCTGACCGACAGTTACCCCGCGCAGTTCGGGTTTATCACGGAAGACCTGTTACGCGGAATTGAGGAAGCTGCCAACCGTTGGCGGTGGCGATTGCGCGGACAGACGAAACGATTGTCGCAAGTGCATGGGGATTTTCACCCCTGGAACGTTTTATTCAAGAAGGGTGTCGATTTTGCGGTGCTGGATCGCTCACGCGGGGAGTGGGGTGAACCGGCGGATGACGTGACATCCATGACGATCAACTATCTCTTCTATTCGCTCTGCCGGTGGGGACGGCTGAAGGGACCGTTCGAAGTGCTCTTCCGGCTCTTTTGGGAGGAGTATGTCGAGGCGAGCGGTGATGAGGATGTGTTGGCAACAGCGGCGCCGTTCTTTGCGTTTCGCGGCTTGGTGTTGGCAAGTCCTGTCTGGTATCCCACCTTACCGATCGGTGTGCGTCGAACCATCTTCCGGTTTATAGACCAGGTCCTCGCTGCGCCATGCTTCGATCCGTCACGGGTGAATGAGTATTGCGGGTGATGGTCCAATAGCGTGATGGCATATATGACTCGAACCCAAAGCCTCGCAATCTGGATTACCGGATTACCTGCCTCTGGCAAGAGTACTATCGCGCGGGCCTTGAAAGCGCAGCTTGAAGCCTCTGGTTTGACCGTGGAGGTATTGGAGTCGGACGAAGTCCGACGTGTGCTCACGCCTGAGGCAACGTACTCGCAGGCTGAGCGGGATCTCTTTTATCGCGCGTTGGCGTTGATGGGGGCGAAGCTGGTGGCGCATGGCGTGACGGTGATATTCGATGCCACGGCTACCAAGCGAGCCTATCGAGATTTCGCCAGAAACCTGATTCCACGATTCATCGAAGTCGCGGTGGAATGTCCGTTAGAAACCTGCATGCAGCGCGACTACAAGGGGACATATCAGCGCGGCCAGCGGGGTGAGTCCAGCACTGTGCCTGGGCTACAAGAGCCCTACGAAGCGCCACTCCGTTCCGATCTCACCATCGATACGACGAAGATGCAGGCAGGTGAAGCCGTGAAGCACATCGTGGCACTTGTGAAGGAAAGGGGGCTTCTGTAGATAGCCGCTCACTATTCTTCAGTCCTCCCCTCTCGATGAAGATACAGCTGAAACCACTTCCTCGCGTATTCCGCTACTTGTTCCAGCGTGCCTGGTTCTTCAAATAGATGTGTTGCTCCGGGAACGATAATGAGTTTCTTTTCACAGGTCAGGAGTTCGTAGGCTGATTGGTTCATCTCGATCACCGGTTCATCCCATCCACCGACAATCAGCAGGGTAGGCGCGGTCACCGAGGGTAGGTAGGTTTCTGCCAGATCCGGCCGTCCGCCTCGCGAGACGACGGCCTGGATCTTTTGGGGGGCTCTAGCAGCGGCTTGCAACGCTGCACCGGCTCCGGTGCTGGCACCGAAATATCCGATGCCCAGCTTCCTCGTCCGAGTGTCCTCTTCCAGCCAGGTTTTTGCCAGCAGGAGCCGATCAGCCAGTAGGCCGATATCAAACACCTTTTGGCGATCCTCGGCTTCTTGTGAGGTCAATAAGTCGAGAAGCAGAGTTGCCAGACCATATTGCTGCAGGGCCCGCGCGACGAAATTATTTCGCGGACTCAATCGTCCGCTGCCACTGCCATGAGCAAAGAGAATGACGCCGTTCGGATCTTGCGGGAGGCCTAGAATGCCTTCAAGTACCAGTTTTCCGTAAGTGATCTGGATGCTGTGCTCGCGCCTAGTCATCATCGCTTGATCTGGCTGTTCATATTTGAACTATACTCGTAAGTTATTAATAAATTTGGTAAGTGCAATGAATTTATCGGTGATTGCTGTGAGTAGCCCATCTAGATCCCTACGTGCATGAAGTCAGTTTTGACGACGGTTCCTTAGAAATCTATGCTGTGAGCACCTCTCAGCGTATAAATGCGACAACGCGTACAATAATGTACGTATAAGTAGTCTCCACAGAGACAATTTTAGGTATTATATATTATAAGTCGTTGATAATTATAAATATGTAATGTTGGATCGCAAATTGCTCAACCCCCCAGGCATACGTCAACTTTCACCTGAGGAGGAAAAATCATGGGTTGTCCGAAATGCAAAGGCTTGATGATGTTGGAACGTTTCTCGGATTTCTTCCTGGTGTTCTATGCTTGGAAGTGCGTCAATTGCGGAGCGATCATCGATCGGACGATCTCCAATAATCGTAAGAACAGTCTTGCTGCCAAAGCCGCGAAGGAAGTTGAAACCGCCGCTGCCTAATCGGTTATTCGTTAGGCATTGGAGCTCCGGCACGGCACGTTCGGCATCGTCGAAATTGTGGGACTGTGCCGGCTGGAGTTCTTAGGTGGAGTTCAATCCTCAACTGTTCCGGGCTTGATTTCACCAGGCCGCATGTCACGTCGACTTCTTCCACCGCTAGCGGTATTTTCTTACTCCAAGATCGCCGCGCTGCTTCTTAGCTCCCATATCCTTCGTCACGGCCCTTATGTTTTAGCTATCGGCCTGCTGCTTTCTTCTTTGTCATAGTGCAAGGCGCCGGTCGGCTGAGTTCCGCCGGCAACAGAGTCTGGTTATCGACACAGGCGGTATCCAGCTGCGTTTGGGTCAGTCCGATCGCTGAGGCCAGGTTCGCTCCGTAGAAATTTGCCTGATGGATATCGGCCGCATCAAGGCGTGCGCCGCTGAGATCTGCCTCATTGAGTGAGGCTCCTTGTAGCTTGGCTTCCTGTAGATTGGCGTGAGTCAAATTGGCATGGCTGAAATTGGCAGCACTCAAATCGGCGGCGACGAGATTGGCTGAGTCGAGGATGGCTTCATTGAATTGTGCTCGAGGCAGGGACGCTTTGGGGGCATAGACTTCGTGCAGAGCGGCCTTGGTGAAGATGGCGTCGGCGCCGTGTATGCCGATCATCACGGCATGATGCAGGTTGGCGTCTCGAAAGTCGGCCTGATCAATGATGGCCTTGTAAAGAATAACCATGCGCATTTTTGCTGATTGGAGGGAGGCCTTGATGAGGCGCGCGCCTTCCAGATTGGCGCCTTCAAGATCGGTTTGTGAGAGACGGGTGCCCTCCAGATTCGCATGACGGAGATCCGCCCCGCGGAGGATGGCGTCACGCAGGTCGGCGTGCCGCAGGTCGGCATCATCCAGATAGGCGCTTTCCAGATCCGCCTCCATCATACGGGTGTGATTGAGGCGAGCCCCGTCGAGCAGTCCTCCCTGCAAGTTGGTCTGAAACATTGTGGCCTTCGACATGTCGGTTCGGCGAAGATCCGCGCCCATCAAATCGGCCCCGGTTAAAACCGCTCTCTGAAGGTTGGCTCCGTACAGGTAGCTGTCGACCAGCGTCGCATTTGTAAAATCGGCCGACGAAAGATCGGCTCCCTCGAAATGGGCCCGTTCGAAAATGGAGTCATGTAATTGGGCGCCGGACAGCGTGGCATTGTACAGCGCGGCTTCATCACCGATTACACGGAGAAGATTCGCATGCGTCAGTTTGGCATGACGCAAATCCGCACCGACCAGATTGCTGTCTTCGAGGTTGGCTTTGGTGAGGTCGGCGCCGGCGAGACTGGCCTGCGTCAGGATGCTTTGCCTCAGATTGGCCTGTCTGAGGTTGGCGCCTTCCATGCGGGCGCGTTCGAGATTGGCCCCTTCGAGGACGGCCTGCCGTAGGTCGGCTCCACAGAAATCCGCCCGTTTATGCCCGGGGCTGTCTCGTTGTTCGAGCCATTCCCGGTGTGCGTGGAGTGTATTGCGGAGGACGGCTGCAGATAGGGTGCCTTGTTTGTGGGGTTGTTCGCAGCGCTGGACATGGTTCGATGGAGGCGTTGTGCTGGCGGCCAAAATTGGAGATGTGGCAATGGTGGATACGATGAACAGGAACAATCCCTGACGTACTGCCGAATGAATCATCTCGGTCTCCTCTGGTGGTTCGTTCTCACGGTCAATTGTTGATGGAAGTACGGCGGTTTGTCACTTGCCTTGCTGAGAGAGCAGCCGTACATAGGCCAAGACATCAATCATTTGTCCCTCAGTCAGGCTGCCGGTCCAGGCATGCATAGGACTGAAGACGATCCCGTGTTCGATCGTGCGCAGCAGCTCTTCATCGGATTTTAGAAAGGATCGAAACAGATGAAAATTGGCCGGCGCGACTCTGAGCGATGCAGCGGCGGGGCCGTCTCCCCAGCCGGTCTGGCCGTGGCAGGTTGCGCAGTGGTTCTGATACAGCGCCTTGCCCCGGGGCAGGTCGGCAGGAAGATCCTGGGCGGCAACAGGCAGCGCATTGAGAAGGATGCTCAGACCGGCGGAGAATGCGAGCATTCGGGATATCCTATGCATCATCAACTCTTTTTGGTGGTGTGGGCAATGAATGAGGTGAATAGTTGTTGGAGCTTCTTACTGCCGCAGGATGGACATTGTACTTCACCCCGTTCGTGTTCTTTCAGCGTGACCACGATCAGTGATTCCTTGCCGCAGTCGAGGCATTTATAATCATACATTGGCATATCAAAGACTTCTTCGCTAGTGGAAGACTAAGAGCGGACATTGCGCATGATGGAGGACGGCGTGCGCGACGCTGCCGAGCACCATCCGGCTCAGCCCGTGGCGACCACGGGACCCCATCATCAGAAGATCGGCGCTGATGGCCTTGGCCTCTTGTAGAATTGCCTCGACCGGAACACCCAATGTTGATTTCGCATGAGTGCTGTAGCCCATTTGATTCAGATCCGCCGCCACGGAGTTAATAAAGGTCTCGGCGCTTCGGAGCGCCTGGCTTTCCATTTCCCGCTCCGCCACGGCGTCGACCGGCCAGGGTGGTCTGGTCTGCGGAAGCACGGTTAACGCAGTAATCGTGACCGCTTCACGGAATGGGTGCTGTCGGAGAAACACGAGCGCTCGCTCGGCGTCCTGGGAGCCTTGCAGCGGCAGCAGCACCTGTCTCAGGGACTTCACAAAGTTCGGCAGGATCAGGACGGCGCCCTTGGAGAAGGTGAGCACCCGATGGGAGACACTGCCGATCAACCGTTCCTTGATTGGTCCAAGCCCGCGCGCGCCGACAAGAATGAGTTCGATCTGATGCTGCTCTGCGTACTCTACGATCCGATCGGCCGGTGAGCCGATCTCCATATGTTTGGTCACAGGGCCACAATCCATCGGCAGCAGCGACACAATGCGATCAAGCAGCCGTGCGCCATCTTCGCGCATCGTGCGCTCAATGGTCGTGTATAGTTCATGCGCGACTTCCGGTACCATCATCGGATAGGCCGGTGACGGGACATCCAGGATGTGCAGGATATGCAATTCTTCAGCGCGAGCCAGGTACTTCAGCGCACGGACCGCTTCATAGGATTGATCCGATCCATCGATGGCCAGCAGCATTTTCATCGGTGACCTCTCTGTTGCTCAGTGACAATCCGTTGGACAGAAGAAGAGGAGATACACGCCGACCGCCAGGCCCAGCGCAATTGCTCCTGCCAGAATCCAGTGCGTGCGTGTCATAGGTATCTCCTCCTATTCGGGGGAGGTCAGCAAGTCCAATGCCGTTCCGGTAGTTCCGATCGCGGGATAGGAAGGTGATGTGAAAGCGCACGGGGCGAAAGGGTTTTGCTCTGAGCGATCTCTTGAGTCCTTGGCCAGCACTCTTCACTGGGAGCAGCGTCTGTTGCCTTCTGCCCCAGAAAGTGCCTCTTCACTGTAGCAGGCCTCCCCCACATGAGGAGATGCACGGAGTCTCTGGAAGTATCGCTGTAGGCAGAGGCGAGCAAACCGTTGTTTCTATGTGGGGTCAACTACAGAGTCGTCATTGTGCTCCAGTGGCATCGGCCTTGCTGTAAGGACAATGGAGATGCGTTGAGAGGTGGCGATGGGAGATGGGCTGTTTTCCTCCATTCTAGTGCCGGTAGATTTTTTACCTTGCTCAGAAGAGGCCTTTCGGATGGCCTGCGGGTTGGCGCAGCTGTGCAGCGCCAAGATCTTAGTCGTGCATGTGATCGACACGAGCGCGCTCAGCGCCTTTAATCGGATGGGATTGCTCGCGGTACCGTCTGATGCGACGGGCCAGAAGCGTCGCCTGCGGCATTTTGCTCGGTTGAATGTCCGTCGATTGCTCGATTCCGACGCGGCAAAAGGGATTGAGGTGAATCGGGTGGTGTTGGAGGGTGCGCCCTTTGTGGAGATCGCGAAGACCGCCCGGGTCGAAAAGGTCGATCTCGTCGTCATGGGTAGTTATGGAGGACGGTCGGGAAGCGTCGATAAGATATTCTTTGGCAGCACGGCGGAGAAGGTCGTGCGGACGGCGGGCTGTCCGGTGCTGACGGTGCCCTTGCCGGTGAAGGCTTGATGATCACGACAATCTGCAATCAAGGAGGCGTGTCACGATGAGAACGCAGAGACGGCGGATGTGGGGATGGGCGACCGTATTGAGCGTAACTTGGGCTTTGTGGAGCGGAGCGGATCTTCCGCTGTGGTCGCAATCTGAACAGGTCGTGGACGTCACGATCAAGGATTTCAAGTTTGTGACGAAGCAAAGCACCCTCCGGCTCGGTGTGGCGACCGTGATCAGGATTAAGAACGAGGACGCGGAGCGTCACGATTTCGGCTCGACTATGTTTGAAGGGATTCCGACGCAGGTTGAGAAAGACGGCGTGATCGTCTACGGACGAGGGGTCGGGGGGATCTTCCTCGATGCCAAGCGGGATGCGGCGTTGCGATTCAATCTGTCCCGTCCAGGCCGCCACGAATTCCGGTGCTCGATCCATCCGAATATGAACGGTGAACTCCTGCTGTTGAACGTAGAGGCCGTGTGAACAGAGAGACTGACAGACCACGCATCCTTCTGGCGACTGATTTTTCGAAGTGGGCACTACGGGCCGAGGAGTACGCGTGTTGTCTGGCTGCGACCTGGCAGGCCACGCTGACCGTTTTCACGGTGTTGGAGTTCCCGCCGGGGATGAATCCGGAGTATCCCGTCAATCAGGTCTATCTCGGTGAACTCATGAAGGCAGGGGCGAAGCAGTTGGTGGATTTGAAGGCACGGGCATCGGCTCGCGGGATTTCTTTGCATACACGTATCGCCACAGGAATTCCTTGTGAAGAGGTTTTGGCGGCCGTGAAAGCAGAGGATTCAGATCTCGTGGTTGTCGGGACAAAAGGCAAGTCCGGTCTGGAACATGTGTTGCTCGGGAGCACCGCAGAACGAGTCATTCGCACGGCGCCCTGTCCGGTGCTCACCGTGCGTATGGATCGTGATGAGGCGTCGTCGGGGGAAGCGGGGCCGTGCGAGGGGATCCATCTCAACCGAATTCTGGTCCCGGTCGATTTCTCAGATTGTTCTCTCGAAGCCGTGGAGTATGCCGCACTCATGGCGCAGCGGCATAGTGCGTCTCTGACGCTGCTGCACGTACTGGAGCCGGTTTCGTACGGACTAGATTTCACCCTCTTGCATGCCGGTAAGCGGGAGGAGATGCGGGAGCGATTAATGACCCGCTTGGGTGATATGACGCGGGCGCTGGCCGAGGCCAAGATTCAAGCCGATTCGCAGGTACGCGGGGGGATCCCGTTTGAGTCGATTCTCGACAGTGCCCGAACAATTCCGGTCGATCTCATCGTGATGGGGACGCATGGGCGTCGAGGGTTATCCCATGCGCTGAGCGGGAGTGTGGCGGAGGCGGTGCTGCGCCAGTCTCGTTGTCCGGTGCTCACCGTACGCAGCCCGAAATTTGGGCCGGGGCACCGCCGGGTGTTGCCCGGAATGTCCACATAAGTGTCCAGTCTTTCATCAGGGAGGGCTATTATGGCGACCGTGATCCGAAAGCGAAAGAATCCACCGGCCAGCCGACCGTCCCGCAGTGCGAAGCCGATCGAATTGCCCGACGGCATGCGGGATCGTATTGCCGCAAAAGCGTACGAACTGTGGAATGAGCGTGGTTGCCGGGAAGGACGGGATCTTGAGGACTGGCTCGATGCGGAAACGATCGTGATGGAAGAGATTCATGAAGCTCGCGAATGAAGCCACGGCCGGTGTGTGGGCGCCGTTGCCGCCGGGGCTGGATGGCCTGATAGCTCGGTTAGAAGAGCTGTCACTCGGACCGATGTTTGCGGCGGAGCGTGATCGTGCCTTGCGTCAGGCGTTGCGTCCCTATTTTGAGTTCGGAGGAAATGCCCCGCTTCCACCGTTTGCTCAGGAAGCCGACCTCGCAACGTTCACGATTTATGCGGACTACTATCCCCAGGACGGGCAGCTGACCCTGGTTGAGCAGTTGCGCGATGTGGTGACCGAGCATATTCCTGAGGAAGAGCGGGCGTGGATGGACCCGCTCAAACATTCCTATATGGATCTGGTCGAAATCCTGCCCGGCAGCGAAGCCACGGAGAAGTGGGCTTGTCGGTCTTTGGGAAACGGCCGTCTTTATCAGGTTCAAGGCGGTGACTTCATTCGGGGGCTTCAGTCCGGTCAGGTGCTGTTGACGCGATTCGTGCAACAGCCCGGTGATCCTGAAACAAACGAGGTCGTGCTCGCTGGGAGCGCGGTGCTGCTCTCTCCTGAGGAAGGTAAGACCTTGTACGACGCCGTCTGTGTGTTACGGCGCCAACGGGAAGTCAATGCCGGATCGTTCGAGCTCGGGGATTGGCATGAGTTTGCCAAGCGATTCGGACATGAGTTGCTCTGGGTCTATTCCCAGATGCGACTGAGGGCGCTGTTCAAGGTCGTGGCCGGAATCCAATACTGTAATTCCGATGGGCAGCCGTATTTGTACTCGTGTGCGCTCTACGAACATCGGGAATTCAAGTTCCTTCGTGACACGCTGGCCGGGCTGAAAGGGTTGAAGGCCGATCCGGCGACCGTTGATGTACCGGGTGGATCGGGCGCGATCATGCGGTGGATTCAGTATGGATCGGCTGAGGCAGAAAAGGCGCCGATCGTTGCTCGTCTCACCTTGACGCCTACCCAACTGTGGGTGGAAACCGACTCGCGTGAACGTCTGGATACGCTAAAACACCAATTGGCGTCGGCCTTAGGTTTTTCGCTCCATTTCAGGGGAGAAACGACCGTTCCTCCGCCACATCTGCTGAGTGAGGAAGAGCTCGATGCTGAGCAGCCGGTGCGAGTCATCGTGACTCCCGAGCAGGACGCCGATTCGTTACAAGCATTTCTGGAAACGGTGTATCTGGATTGGACCGATCGGGAGGCGCCGGTGCTGGGCGGAAATACGCCGCGTCACACCGCTACGACGCCGGCCGGACGCGAACAGGTTGCCCGGTTGCTCGATGAGATGGAGCGCCATGATCCTGGCTGGTCCCGTATCGGCCGAACGGCATTTGACTATAACGTCCTACGCGGGCATGTTGGGATCGATGAGGTACGCCGTGAAGACGCTCCTGCCGAACGTACTCGATGATCTCCTGACCCGTGCACGTCCCACACAGGGAGCGCCTCCGAACATTCTTCGTGTTCTTCATGCCGTTCATGATCTGTGCGGATATATCGATCAACAATTCATTCCGGCTATCGCGCACTCGCAAGGAGTCACCGAGGCTGATGTGGCGGGCGTGTTGTCCTACTATCCTTCGCTGAATATCCAACCGGTCGGGAGACATCGCCTTCAGATATGCCTGGGTGAGTCCTGCCTTGCGAATCGCTGCGATCAGGTGGTGGAAGCGATCCAGTCGAAGCTGGGAATTGATCTTGGCCAAACGACGCCTGATGGCCGGTTCACCCTTGAGCCGGTGTCCTGTGTCGGCAACTGTGCGGTGTCGCCGAGCGTGCGAATCGACGGAGAATTGCAGGGACGAGTTCGGCCCAGCGATGTCGCCAGTCTGTTGGATCGCTATCGATGAGCCGCATCAGACTCTATCTTTCCAACGACACGTCGTCTTGTGCAGCAGGAGCGGAACGCCTCGCCGAGGCTTGGCGGCAACGGTCCGATGTTGAGCTTGTCCGGACGTCTTCCCGCGGCGCGTTTTATCTTGAGCCGATGGTTGAGCGCGAGAGTCCTGAGGTGCGTCTGGCCTGGTGTCAGGTGACCGCCGATGACCTTCCCAAGATTCTTGCCGGTAACGGTGGGATTCCGGTTTCCACCATTCCATTTCTCTCCAGGCAGACCAGACATACATTCGTTTCATTTGGTGTGACCGAGCCGTTGTCGCTGGAGGCCTATCTGGCGCAGGGCGGTTTTGCCGGTCTCCGTGCGGCGCGACAGGTGAGCCCTTCGGCCATTATCCAGGAGATCAAGACGTCTCGATTGCGCGGACGGGGTGGTGCAGCCTTTCCCGTCTGGAAAAAATGGGAGGTGGCTGCCACGACCACGGCGGATCGCAAGTACGTCGTCGCCAATGCCGATGAGGGCGACGCGGGCACCTATTGCGATCGGATGATCATGGAGGGCGATCCGTTCCGGTTGATCGAAGGCATGCTGATTTGTGCCAGGGCGATCGGCGCCAGCGCCGGCTATATCTATTGTCGCCAGGAGTATCCGGCGGCCAGAGCCAGTTTGCATGCGGCCATTTTGGCTGCGGACACAGCCGGATGGCTGGAGTCTGACGGGCGGCCATTTACCATCGAAGTGGTGTCGGGGGCGGGTTCGTATGTGTGCGGGGAAGAAACGGCCCTGTTGGAATCGCTGGAGGGACGGCGCGGCGTCGTGCGTGCGCGGCCGCCGCATCCGGCGCAGTCCGGCCTCTACGGGCAGCCGACGATCGTCAGTAACGTCCTTACGTTTGCGACCATTCCCAATATCCTCGCGCGGGGCGGAGCCTGGCATGCCTCGCTGGGAACGGAGGGGTCTCGCGGCACGATTGCACTTCAGTTAGGCGGACGAGTGAAGCAGCCGGGGCTCATTGAGATTCCGTTCGGTCTCACGCTCCGAGCGGTGCTCGATCAATTTGGGCAGGGAATGGCGGATGGCGCGCGACTGAAGGCCGTGCAGGTCGGAGGACCGCTCGGCAGTCTGTTCACGGACGCGCAGCTGGATATCCCGATCTGTTTCGACGCGTTTGCCAAGGCTGACGCGATTCTTGGTCATGGCGGGATCGTCGTGTTCGACGACGAGACCGATATACTGGAACTCTCCCGGCATCTGATGGCGTTTGTCGCGGATGAATCCTGCGGGAAGTGTGTCCCCTGCCGCATCGGGTCCCTGCGGGCGCGCGAGATTCTTGAAGCGATTCAACAGGGCCAGGCGACGGCGGCGGACTTGTCGCTGTTGACCGAATTGGGCGACACCATGAAGGCAACCAGCCTCTGTGGGTTGGGAGCACGGGCTCCCTATCCGGTGCTGTCGGCTCTGGAGCAATTTCCCGTGGAGTTTCGAAGCCGGTTGCGATCATGAGCGAGTCCATGCTGATTACCATCGACGGCAGGCCGGTGCCTGCTCATGACGGCGATACTGTGTTTACCGCGGCCAAGCGGGCGGGACTGACGATTCCCGGCCTCTGCGCTTCCGGACATCTCGCGCCGTTTGGTTCATGCCGGCTCTGTGTCTGTGAAGTGGACGGACAGAAGGGCACGCCGGCATCCTGCACGACGCCTGCTCAGGCGGGGATGGTGGTTCACACACAGACAGAGCGATTAGTTCATCTGCGGCGCAACGTCACGGAACTCTTGCTATCCGAGCAGCCAACGGACGGGACGCTCCCGGCGGCGCTTCAAGAGCTGGCGCGGTCGGTGAGGCTCGACCGAGTCCGGTATCGACAGCCGGCTGCCCGAGCGCAAATACAGGACAGCTCGAATCCATTCTTCACCTTCGATAATGCCATTTGTATTTCCTGTGCGCGTTGCGTAAGGGCGTGTGACGAGATTCAAGGGACGTTTGCCCTCACGATGGTCGGGCGAGGCTTCGGCTCCAGACCGATGGCCGGCGCGAGTTGTTACGGCGAGGCTTCGACGGGGTTTGCCACCTCGAATTGTGTGTCCTGTGGCGCTTGCGTCAAGGAATGTCCGACCGGTGCATTGACAGAGCGGCGCGTGAGCGAGTTGGGCCACCCGACGAGCCATGTCCGAACGACCTGCGCCTATTGCGGTGTGGGATGCACGTTCGACGCAGGTCTTCGGGATGGGCGAGTGGTGACGATGGTGCCTGCCGACGATGGCCCCTCTAATCAGGGTCATGCCTGCATGAAGGGGCGATTCGGCTGGACCTATATCTATGCGGAGGATCGGCTGAAGACGCCGATGCTGCGCACCGGAAACACGTGGCAGGCGATCTCCTGGGATACGGCGCTCGACCGCCTGGCCTACGAATTCACCAGAATCAAGACGGAGTTCGGTCCGGATGCGCTGGCGGCGATTTCTTCAAGCCGGGGGACGAACGAGGAGAATTATCTCTTCGGGAAATTCATCCGTTGCGTGATGGGAACCAACCATATCGACAACTGTGCGCGGGTCTGCCACAGCGCGACGGTCACCGGCATGATGGAGACGCTCGGGGCGTCGGCCGCCACCAACTCGATTCAGGATCTCGATCAGGCCAAGCTCATTATGGTGGTGGGCGCGAATCCGACCGAGTCACATCCGGTTGTCGGCGCGAGTATCAAGCAGGCTCACCGGCGAGGCGTTCCGCTCATTGTGATCGACCCCAGGAAGACGGAGCTGGCGCGTCTGGCGACGTTGCATCTGCCGCTCAAGCCTGGAACGAATGTCGCCCTTCTGAACGGCATCGGTCATGTCATTGCGAAAGAGAGCTTGCTCGACCGCGCATTCATCGACGCTCGAACCGAGGGCGTGGACGATTGGCTGAAGGCCGTCGAGCCCTGTACTCCGGAATGGACGGAGCAGATCACGGGTGTACCGGCCGATCTGATTCGCAAGACGGCGCGGCTCTATGCCACGAGCGGCGCGTCATGGTGCGTGCACGGTTTGGGTGTCACGGAACATCGCTGGGGCAGTCATGGCGTGATGGCGCTGGTGGATCTGGCTCTGGCGACCGGCAATCTGGGCAAACCGGGCACGGGGATCAATCCGCTTCGTGGCCAGAATAATGTGCAAGGAGCATCCGACGTCGGGTGCGTGCCCACTTATTTCACCGGCTATCAGGCCTTGAACGATCCGGCCCTCGGCGCGTTGCATCAAGCCGTGACAGGTCGTCCTCTGCCGACGAAGCGAGGCATGAAGACGCCGGATATGTGGGACGCGGCATTGGCTGGACGGCTGAAGGGCTTGTGGATCATCGGGTATGACGTGGCTCAGACTGACCCCAACCTCACGAAGGTCCATGAGGCGCTGCGGCGATTGGAGTTCCTCGTGGTGCAGGATTTGTTCATGAGTGAGACGGCGAAGATGGCCCATCTCGTGTTGCCGGGCGTTGCGTTTCTGGAAAAAGATGGTACGTTCACGAACTTGGAGCGGCGGATTCAACGCATACGGAAAGCCGTCGATCCGCCGCAGGGCGTTTTGCCTGACTGGCAGGTTGTCTGCGAGGTGTCGACCCGCATGGGTTATCCGATGAGCTATCGTCACCCGTCAGAAATCATGGATGAGATTGCACGGCTGACGCCGATGTTGGCCGGAGTGTCGTACGACCGCTTAGAGTCCCCGGATAGTTTACAGTGGCCCGTTCCTGCGGACGGGCACGCAGGCACCGCGCTGATGCATCGCGAGACGTTCCCCAAGGGGAAAGCGCATTTTGTGGGGGTGGACTACCTGCTGCCTGGCGAATCGCCGACGGAGGAGTATCCCTTTACGCTCGTGACCGGACGGATCCTGCAACATTACAATTGCGGCGCGCAAACGCGGCGGACGGATATTCTCGAGCTCGTGGATACCGATGCCTTGGAGATAGCTCCGGATGATGCGGTCCGGCTCGGCCTGGCGGATGGGGAACTCGTGCGGCTGGTCAGTCCGAGAGGCCGCGCGGTTCTTCCGCTCGTGATCAGCGAACGGGTGCAGCCGGGGCAACTCTTCACCAGCTTCCACTTCCCGGCCAGCGAGGTGAATGTACTGCTCTCGTCGAGCGCCGATGACAGCTCAAAGTGTCCGGAGTACAAGGTATCCGTCGTTCGGGTAGAACGGCTCGAACGTGAGGAACTCGACGCGGAGGATGAGGAAGAGCTGCGGCACATGCGACGGCAATTGATTCTCTGAGGGGGCCGATGGAACAGTCTAATCCCACGTATGATGCCTATGCCCCCGCCCAGATTGCCGACCGCGTCTGTAAAATCGGATTGGCGAAAGTCACGACGCCGGTCTCCACCATGATCGTGCTGGCCCTTCTGGCCGGCGCATTTATTTCATTGGGCGCTCTGTTTTACGCAGTGACTGTCACGACCGGGAAAGAGGCCGCTCCCGTTCCTTTCGGACTTCTGCGCCTGGCCGGGGGAGTGGCGTTTAGCCTGGGGCTGGTGCTGGTGGTAGTGGGTGGGGCGGAGCTCTTTACCGGAAACAACCTCATCGCCATGGCCTGGGCCGTCGGCTGTGTGCAGACCAGCCAGGTCATCAAGAATTGGGTGTGGGTGTATTTCGGCAACCTGTTGGGCGCATTGGGTACAGTGGCGTTGGTGCTGCTGGCCGGTGTGCCTGCGATCGGAGACGGCGCGGTCGGCGACACGCTGGTGCGCATCGCCCGAAGCAAGGTGGCGCTCGATCCTGTTTCCGCCGTTGCGCGCGGCATTCTCTGCAATGTGCTGGTCTGTCTGGCCGTCTGGCTTTGTATGGCGGCGAGAAGTGTGGCGGATAAGATTCTTGCGATCATCTTTCCGATCAGTGCGTTTGTCGCCTGCGGCTTCGAACATTCGGTGGCCAACATGTTTTTTCTTCCCTTGGGGATTGCATTGACGGCATCCGGGGCGGATGCACTGTCCTGGTCCGGCGCTCTCGCGAATCTTGGTTTGGTGACCCTGGGCAATCTGATCGGAGGCACGGGGCTCGTAGCGCTGGTCTATTGGTTCGTGTATCTTCGCGGGGCAGGGATGAGGCCCGGGGCCAGAGGGTAGAGGGCGAAGCCGGTTCTCCCCACGGGGCGGCTCACGAGATCCTATGATTTATACTGTTACTCTCAATCCGGCGTTGGATCATTTTCTGGATGTGCGCGAACTCCACGTGGATGATGCCAATCGGGTGACGGGTGAGTGCCTGTATGCCGGAGGCAAAGGGATCGATGTCTCGCGGGCGATCCGGCATCTCGGCGGGGACAGCATGGCGCTGGGATTTATCGGCGGGCATACCGGTCAGGTCATGGTCGAGCTGTTGAAGGCGGAAGGGGTGACCTGTTATTTCACCCCCATTGAGCAGGATACCCGGCGCAATATTATCGTGACCACCGCGCGGCGGCATACCCAGACGATGCTCAATTCGCGAGGGCCGATGGTAACGAAGGTGGAATGGGCCGCCTTTCTCGCGCACCTCACGTTGCTCAATCTTCGGGATGCCTATGTGGTGGTGAGCGGGAGCCTTCCACGAGGCGTTCCGACTGATGCCTATCGCCAAATTATTGCCTTAGTCCAGTCGCGCGGCGCCCGGGCGGTGTTGGATGCAGATGGTCCCTGTCTGAAATCGGGCCTCCTGGCGAAGCCGTTTGCTATTAAGCCGAATGTGAATGAACTGCGCCGGCTGACAAGGCGACCGCTGCGGTCTGAACAAGATATCATTCGGGCCGCCGAGCGAGTGCAGGATTCCGGAGTTGAGGTCGTCACGGTATCGCGAGGGGCGCAAGGGGTTGTGGTGCTCGGACCAGGAGAGCGGTATCGAGCGAAGCCCCCAGCAGTGAAGGTCCGCAGTACTGTCGGAGCGGGCGATTCGACAGTGGCAGGATTTGTCATCACCCATGCAGCCGGGAAAAGCCTGGAAGAGTGTGTGCGTATGGCGACGGCGGCGGGGACCGCGGCGACGTTGGCGCCGGGGAATCAGCTGTGCCGCGTGGACGATGTGCGGCGATTGGCTCCCAAGGTAAAAGTGCTGTCGTTCTAATTGTGTGAATGATGGAGGACCTATGAAAGTGCTTGTGGCGACCGATGGATCGAAATACGGCCGATGGGCTATTGAATGGGCTGCGAAACTCCCGCTGACGGTCAAGCCGGTGCTGCGTGTCTTGCATGTGGTGGATGTGGCCAGCCTCCGGGCGCCGTTCATGATTCAGCCTGTGGTGGTGGGGACCGAGCGATATATTCAGCAGGAAGTGAAACGCATGGAAGCGGCGGCGAAGGCTGCGAAGACGGAGTCGAAGGACTTACTCTCTTCGTTGGGCATGAGCGGTACGGTCACTCTGGAGCGAGGCGCGGTGGCTTCGACGATCACGAAGCATGCCTCACGAGGGGTCGGATTACTGGCGCTTGGTTCACGAGGTCTGGATGCGTTGGATCGTTTCATGCTGGGGAGCATCTCGACTCATGCGATTCATCATGCCGCCTGTTCGGTGCTTATCGTGAAAGAGGCGGCTCGTCCGCTCAAGCAGATCGTGCTGGCGATCGATGGATCAGCGGCATCAGACAAGGCGGTTCGGTTTCTCGTTAAGAATATCAATCCACAGTCGAACGGGCCGGAAGAGCAACCGGTAAACGTCACCGTCGTGCACGCGATGCCCTTCCTCAAATATCCGGAAGTGCGGGAAGCGGGTAAGGCAATTGTTCAGCGGTATGCCGACAAGCTGGCCAAGGCTGGGTTTCAAGTTCAAGAGGCTCCGAAGCTTGGCAAGCCGGCCGAGGAGATTCTCAAAGTCGCCAAGGCGCATAAGGCGGATTTGATCGTGACCGGTGCCAAGGGACTCGGCGCCATCGGGCGGGTCTTGTTGGGAAGTGTGTCAACGCGCGTGGTGCAGCACAGTCCCTGTTCTGTTCTGGTGGTCCGTTGAGCCAGGAAGCGGCTGCCTCAGGTTCGATTATGCGCGGTAGATGATGTGGACGCGGGAGAGAAAGTTTTCGAGCGCGGCGGTTTGTCGCTGGATCGCGGGCTCGTCGCGCCGGCCTGCCGCTAACTCCATCACGCCGCCGATGTCGCTAATGGCGTTGAACCCATACCCGCCTCCGTCGCCCCGCATGCGATGACCCAGGATGCGAATCGTCTCGAAATCCTTTTCGGTCATGGCGGTGTGGAGTGTCTGAAGATCTTTCTGGCGGTTGGCCAGGAAGGTCGGGATGATGTCCTCCAGATCCGGATCAATATAGACGGTGATGCGTTCGGGGGAGGCCAGCTTCGGGTCGGTCATGGGCAGTGTCCTTTACAGGCTTGTAAGAGTTCGAGGAGGGCGGTCTTTTTTACAGGCTTGGTCATGTGGGTATTACATCCGGCCTCAAAGATTTTGACGGCTTCCTCTTTGAGGGCCAAGGCGGTCAGCGCGATGATGTGCGTCGGCGGCAGGTCCTGATCGCGTTCCCATCGGCGAATGGTTTTTGTGGCGGTCAGGCCGTCCATCACAGGCATCTGCATATCCATGAGAATAAGATCGTAGTGCCCGTTCTTGAATTTCTCGACGGCGATGGCGCCGTTGTCGGCGATCTCAAGGCGGTGGGTGGTGCTCTTGAGATAGGAACGGATCAGCAGCTGATTGTCCGCGGAATCTTCGACCAGCAGCACTCGCAGGGATGTTGTCGGAGTGGTGTGTTCCGGAATCGCTGTGTCAGGCACAGGTAGAGGGGTGCCTTTGGTACGTCCCAAGGCAATGCCGATCGTTTGGTAGAGATCGGACCGTCGGATCGGCTTGACGAGATAGCCGCCCAACCCAAGGTCATAGGTGCGGGCGATATCGTCGGCCCAGTGGTTGGATGTGAGCATGATGACCGTTAGCCCTTTTCGAATAGGCGAGGAGTTCAACGCTTCGGCCACGGCGAATCCGTCCATGCCGGGCATACGGCAATCCAGCAAGAGGAGTTCGTACGGCGTGGCGGATTCGGCCGCACGTCGGAGTTCGGCCAGGCCCGCCGGACCATCCTCAGCCTCGGAAACGGTCGCTCCCCAGGCACCCAGAGTTTCCCTGAGAATCAGGCGATTGGTGGGGTGATCATCCACGACTAAGGTATGCACGCCTGACAGGTTGACCTGCGGAACGACTCTGCTGGTCGGCAGGTGGGAGGTGACGCCAAAGGCGAGCGTGCAATGAAAGGTGCTCCCCTGTCCCACCGTGCTTTCGGCCCAGATGCGGCCGCTCATCCGTTCCGCCAGGTGTTTGGAAATGGTCAGGCCTAGTCCGGTCCCTCCGTAATGTCGGGCGGTCGAACTGTGAGCTTGGGTAAAGCTTTCGAAGATCCTTGCCAGTTGCTCAGGTGAAATTCCGATTCCAGTGTCGGTGACGGAAAAGCGGATCACGCCCGGCGTGGTGGTCCCCGGCTCATTGGTAATCCGGACGATCACCGAGCCTTTGTCGGTAAACTTCAAGGCGTTGCCGATCAAATTAATCAGGATCTGGTTGAGCCGATGCGGATCGCCGATGAGTGAAGAGGGGACTTCCGGCGCCAGGTGGCAGGCGAGCTCCAGTCCCTTTTCATTTGCGCGCATCGCCAGAATCTCGACGGCTTTGTCGAGGACTTCATTGAGATCAAAGTCGATGGATTCCAGCTCCATATGCCCCGATTCGACTTTTGACAAATCCAGAATGTCGTTGATGAGGTTCAGGAGATTGCTGCCGGCCCGTCGAAAGATGCGCAAATACTTCCGTTGCTCCGGGGTCATCTGGGTTTCCCAGAGCAGGTCCGCCATGCCGATGATGGCATTCATGGGCGTGCGAATTTCATGGCTCATGCTGGCGAGAAATTCGCTCTTTGCCTGACTCGCGACTTCGGCGGCGTCTTTGGCAATCCGGAGGGCCTGCTCGACCTCCCGTCGTTCGGCGGCTTCCAGCGCCAGCGTGGTCATGGTGGCGAGGGAGCTGGTGAGGTGCGCTTCGTAGGGCGTCCATTGGCGCCGTCCACCGACATGCTCGGCGCACAGCACGCCGACAACTCGTCCTTTCTGGCGGATCGGAGCGTCGAGCATGGCACCGATGCGCAGGGGGCGCAGATAGGTTTCTGAAAAATCGGCAGTGCGTGGATCGGACAGAGCATCGTGGGCGGAGATCGCATGTTCTTCTCCGGCGAGTGCGCGGAAGTAGAGCGGGTAATCCGCGACCGTGAGGGCGGTATCAGGCGGAGTATGGTGCGTACTGTTCTCGTAGAGATCGATCTGGGATATCCCAAGCCGGTTGCTATCGAAGAGCCAAATGCTCGCGCGGTCCACTTGTAAGAGATTCCCGCACGCGGCCGTAATGGCCTGGAATGCAGCGGGCAGATCTCCACCGGTCAGCGCGTCATTATGAGCGAGGGTTTTCAGGGCATCCTGGTATTGCTCCAAGAGCTTGCCTGGGGTTGTGCGCGGCCGTTTGGGGGTGGTACTACGCGCGGCCGATGGGGTGGTGCGGGCTCGCCGGCGTGGAGCGGCGGCCAATGGCCTTGTCGGTTTTCGTCGAGGAAGATCTGGGTGACGTGGCATGCCGCTCTCTTCTGGATCAGTTCGGGTGATCTTCTCGACCGAGCCTAGCTGTCGCGGGTGTCTTGTACCAAGGAGAGGAGTCCGGCGGGTTTGACACGGTTCCGGCCTTCCTGCTTGGCCTGGTAGAGCGCCTGGTCGGCGGCCTTGATCAAGTCGGTCGGCGAGGTATGGCGATTGGGAATCATGCTGGCATAGCCGACGCTCACCGTCACCAGGGCGTCGTCAGTATGAGAAATTCGTAACTCCTCGACCCGTCGGCGGAGACCTTCGGCGACTTGCGCCGCGCCGTCGATGCTGGTGCCGGGAAGGACGATGACGAATTCATCTCCGCCGTAGCGGGCCACCAAGTCGCCTGGCCGGTTGACGGCTCCCATGACGGCCGTGGCCACTTGTTTGAGGCACTCATCTCCAGCGGTATGGCCTTTGCTGTCATTATAGGTCTTGAATCGATCGATATCGAACATGATGAGCGAGACCGGGGTCGACTCGCGGACGGCGCGTCGCCATTCCTGGTCGAGAAAATCATCGAATTGTCGGCGATTCGTAATGCCGGTGAGGCCATCCAGACAGGAGAGCCGGAGCAGCATCTGGTTGGCTTCCTGCAGCTGCCGCATGACTTCGAGGAGTTCCTGTTCGCGTGCTCGCCGGCGGTCGATCTCGTGAACCAGCCGAAGCACTGACCGCACGCGGGTCAGGAGTTCGATCTTATTGACGGGCTTGGCGACGTAATCCATGGCGCCGGCGGCGAACGCGAGTTGGAGCTCCACCGGGTCTGTCTTGACGGTCACCATGATGATGGGCGTATCCCGGAATCGGTCGTTCGCTTTAATCTGGCGACAGGCTTCGATCCCGCTCATGGCCGGCATGAGGATATCCATGAGAATCAAGTCGACCCTGGCCGTGGCTTGTTTCCCGTTATCCAATCCGATGAGTTTGAAGGCGTGGGATGCCGATTCGGCAACGAGAATTTGCTCGTATCCGGCAGCGGAGAGGATCGATTGCAACAGCAATCGATCATCGGGAGAGTCATCGACGATCAGAATAGCCATGTGTGTAGTGTGCTCGTAGTAAGACGCTTGAAGAACCGTACCAGCTAGTCTGGATAAACACCAGGATAAAGCTTTTTGACACAGGGCTGGCAGAGGCCATGGCTGAATTCGGCCTCGGAGTGATCGCAGAGATATTCTTCCAGCTGTTGCCAGAAGCCCCCGTCGTTACGGATTTTCTTACACGAGGCGCAAATGGGAATCAGGCCGCGAAGGACTTTCACTTCTTTCAGAGCCCGCTGCAATTCATCGTTGCTCCGCTGTAACTCGCTCTCCCGCTCTTTCCGGCAATCCATTTCGTGCTTGAGAGCCAGAGCAGAAGAGACGCGGGCAAGGAGTTCCACGCTGTTCACGGGCTTATTGATGTAGTCCATGGCCCCGGCGGCAAAGGCCTCTTTCAGATTGCTGAGGTCGTTCTTTGCGGTGACCATGATGATCGGGATGTCGCGGAGGTGGCTGGTACTTTTTACCTGTCGGCAGGCAGAGACGCCGTCAAGCTCCGGCATCAGCACGTCCATGAGGATGAGATCGACCGGAGCGGACCGCACGGTTCCCTCCAGATTGAGGATGGCAAATGCGGCTTTGGCGGATTCCGCTGTCAGGATATCTCCATGCCCCGCCTTGGTCAGCAGTGAGCGCAGGAGCAGGTGCTGGTCGGGGGAGTCATCGACAATCAGAATGGCCATGATACTTTCTCTTAACGGACGATTGCAGAAAAAACTGGAGAGGGTACGGACGGCCTACCCTCTCCACAGAGTATTTCCTAAGTATAGCAAATGCGAATGGGGAGTCCGAGTGGAGTCAGGAAATGGTCTATTGGAGTTTCGATTTGACGAGATCGCTGATGACTTTCCCGTCGACGGGTTGCCCGGCCAGGCGGACCATCACAGCTTTCATGACCGTGCCCATGTCTTTCGATGAGCGCGCGCCTGACTCGGTGATCACGCTTCCGACAAGGTCCGCAAGCTGCTGCGGAGAGAGTGCTTGAGGGAGATAGCCTTCAATGATGGTGATTTCCTGACGCTCTTTTGCAGCCAGCTCAGGGCGCTGGGCCTTTTCGTATTGCTCGACGGAGTCACGGCGTTGCTTGATCAAAGTGGTCATGATCTTGCTCATTTCCGCGTCGTCCAGATCTTTCTTAAGTTCCATCTCCTTGTTCATGATCGCAGCCTTGACCATCCGGATGACATCCATCCGAAGCTGATCTCTCGACTTCATCGCCAGTTTCAAGTCTTCTGTTAAGCGGTCTCGTAACGACATGATCACCTCAATCGTTCATGGGAATCAGCATTAGAGAATCAGAATACTCTGGCCCTCTGAGCGAGTCAACGAAGGGAGGTATCGTGGCGCCGGATGACATGAAAGCGTATGATGTATAAGAGAGACGTGCGGCGGAATGGGAAAGTCGCATCGATTTAAACAAAGGGAAGGCTATGAGAAATCAATTTCGAATGATGGGCGCAGGGATGGTTATGACGAGCCTGCTTCTTGGTCTTGGCGGTTGTGCGAGCGAGGCACCGAAGTCAACCTCTACGATGACGCCGGAGCAGGTGCGCGGTCATGCCGACAAGGCCTTTGAGAAATTGAAGATGGAAGAGCAGGGACGTTCGGCTGATCCCGCGATGCCGCGCTAGTGAGAAGATTTCTCCGGCAGTCGAAGGAGAAGCGCTCCCAAGGGTTTGATCAACGGAAGTTCCAGAAATAATCGCGCCGGGGTTCGCTGTTCGACGTGCCGGGGTTCGTGAAACGTTCGGAGCAAGGTCAGAGAGATGACGAGTCGCAGGCTTCCTGAGATGAAGAAGATAAACGGGAGATTCGATACAGGATCAATGTGAAAAGATCCGAATTGGAGATCCCCCGGCACAGTGCCGATGAGCCAACTGCCGATAAGCGTGCCCATGGCCCATCCGATCGCATTCACGGTACTAGAGACTGCAACTGCCTTTGCCCGATCCGCCGGGCGCACGGCATCGAAGACGTAGTTGCTCAGCCCCAGCGACAGTCCCGCCCAGACGACCCCTCCAAAGAAATTCACGAGCACCAGGAACAGCCAGGTCGTGCTGATCAGATACAGCATGGGGAGAAATGCCGCCAGCAATCCGGTAAAGGTGAGCAGCGCCTTATTCCCAAAACGGTCTCCGAATGCGCCCCAGCCAGGGAGGGTCACAAACTGGCCGACAATGGCGGCAGCGGCCCAGGTGCCGTAGGCCCAGTACGAGAGATGCAGATCCTGCAGCATATAGATCACGAAGAATGGGCCAGAGATCAACACGGCGAGGTGCATCAGGCCTGAAAAGAGAAGGAAGCGGCGGAAATCCTTCGTCGTGCCGGTGCGGAGAAAGGCCGCAAAACCACGACTTGCCGGTTCCTGGTGTTGGATCGGGAGATCAGTGACCTTGGCCAGGGAGAGTGCGGATAGGCTGCGGAGTATTCCGGCGATCAGGAAGAGCGAGGTGAACCCGATCCAGAGGCGGTCATAGTGCTCGAAGAGACTGAGGAGTGCCCCGCCCAGGCAAAGCGCTACAAAACTCGTGATGGCCATGAGTTGTGAGCGTCGGGCAAAATAGGCGCCCCGTTCGTTGGCGCTGAGCAGGTCGGTGATCAGGCTTGTCCAGGCAGGAGCGGTGAAATGGGTCGAGCCGAAATAGAGGGCTGCTCCAGCGACGATCAGCCACGGCCCCCACTGTGAGAAGAGGAGGGGGAGCGCCAGAATAGGCAGCCAGGCGACGGATTGTCCGATGATGCCCCAGAGTACGTGGGTTTTGCGATGGGGAAACCAATGCGACACCTTCACAGATACGAATTGGGCCCAGGTGCCGAGCAATTGCGGGAGTGCGGAGAGCAGGCTCAGCTGAAACGGGGTGGCGTGGAGCATGAGCGCAAAGGCCGAAAGATATTGCTCGCCGGCTCCCTGTGTCGTGGCCTGAAAGATGCCATCGCGTAGACCAAACCGCCGTCCCGATTCATGCGCGGCGGCTATATCGGCAGATTCCTGAGTCGAGGCAGCGGGGATAACTGAGTTCATTCGGTTATGTTCGCAGGGAAGTATGACCGTCACGGCACTGTATCACAGGACGCGACCAACCAAGCTCTTCATCGGTCGAGGAGCATGCACGGTTGACCCCTGTTGCTGACTCCCGATACCATGAGTGCGAGGATGAGGACAATGAGAAGTCTATGGCTCAGGGCCTGCAGGGATCGATGGCGTACTTTGGTGACGCTATCTCCGGTGGGTTGTTGCCTCTTGGCAGTGGGACTCTGGGTCTCTCCGGCCGAGGGGAAAGACTTGATGCCCCAGAAGGAACAGGAAGCTACGGAGTTTGGATCCACGCAAAGTCCCTCGTTCGACGACCAGAAAGCCGGAATTCCTCAGTCGCTGTTTACCTGGATCAAGGTGGCCAAGGGGTACGAAGTCGAGTGGGATACGTTTGGTCGAAAGGGCTGGTATACGCAGGATCCTCGATTGAAACCGGTAGACCCCACCTCGACGTTTTCGCCGGATGTGGCGGCGGTCTACATCGTCTTCGAATCGGCTCCTCTGGAAGATCCCACACAGTTCAGTGCGCAGTGGTTTCTGGAAGGGGAAGGCGGTGCCCTGTCGGCCAAGCCGTTCGGGCAGGATATTCTGGAGTTGCCCGGCTACGAACGCTATGGGTTTCTTGAGTTGAAGCGACCGGGCGAGCGTTGGCCAGTGGGAGCGTATGTGGTCAAGCTCTACATCGCTCCGCATGGGCAACAGTCGTTTCATGCGGTCAATCAGGTGGGGACGTTGCGATTCACAATCACTGACAAGGTGCTGTCTTCCCCTCCGGCGGCGCGCTGATCGATACCAATCCACCCATGAGCTAATGACGAGACTACGAAGGAGTGAATGCCACGATGGGAGAACGTGTGAAGGTGACTGATTTGGAGAAGCTGACGTTGCTCTATGAGCGGTTTCGGGATGTCTGTCTGGTCGAAAAAGAAGTTTGGAAAGAAATCTTCATGCCGCGTGACATCACGCTGGGGGGACCGGTGCGGACCAATATTCAGGATCGGTACGACGTCGAAATCGATGACCTTGCGATTGAGGATACGCTGGAGGCAAACATTCCCCTGGGTAAAGCCTCGCTGGAAGCTGCGATTCAGGAGTATCGGCAGCACATCACCTTTTACCGCAGAGCGTGACGCCGCTACTTCGCGGCGAGCACTCGTTCCACTTCCGTGACGATTTCAGGCGATGACGGCTTCATGCGGTGCGGAAAGCGCGCCACGATATTGCCGTTCCGATCAACCAGGTACTTTTGGAAGTTCCACTCTACTTCGCCGGGGAATGGACTTTTCTCAGTCAGGTATTGATAGAGCGGGTGCTTGTCCGAGCCCTTGACGCTGATTTTACTGAAGAGGGGAAAGCTGACGCTGTATTTCGTCAGGCAGAAACCCTTGATCTCTGCGTTCGTTCCCGGTTCCTGCTGGCCGAAATTGTTGGCGGGAAATGCCAGGATCTCAAACCCCTTGTCATGGTATTGCTCGTAGATGGCTTCAAGCTCCGTGTATTGGGGGGTATTGCCGCAAAAGCTGGCCGTGTTGACGACCAGGAGAGCCTTGCCCTTGTATTGGCTGAGGTTCACAGGTTTCCCGTCGATATCGTCCATCGTGAAGTCATAGAAGCTGGTTGTTTTCACTGCCATCAGTCGTCCTTCCTGTTCAGCCTGTACATTCGGGGTCACCAGTAAGAGCCCGCCCATGAGCGTCATCAGAGATGCGGCAGTGACGAAGGTTTTCATAACGGGCTCCTTCTTCTTAGAGCTGTTCCAGTGCCGCGACCCGCTCTTCGATCGGCGGGTGTGTGGCGAGGAGATGCATGAAGCCTGACGTGTTTCCGGAAATCTTCATCGTGGCCAAGGCATCCTGGCCGCTGGGCTGAAACTGCGCACGGCTGACCCATCGATCAATACCGCGCAATGCCCCGATCATCGATTCTTTTCCGTAGACTTTGGCGGAGAAGGCATCGGCGGCAAACTCGCGGCGGCGTGAGTGCCAGCTCACGACGATCATGGCGAGAAACGAGAGCACCACTTGCAAGACGATGTAGACCACCAGGGCCAGGATGGGATTGCCTGCAGAGCTGCCTTCTTCCCGGTCCTGCCCGGAGGGTTGCCCCACCATGCTGGAGAGAAAATTGCTGATGTAGTGTACGAAGGTGTTCATCAGTCCGGCGAGCACGGTGGTCGTAAACATATCGCCGTTATAGACGTGTCCCATCTCATGGGCGAGCACAGCCTTCACTTCACCTTCCTTCAAGTTCTGGAGCAGACCCGTAGAGACGGCGACCATGGAGTTGTTCTTGCTGGGGCCGGTGGCGAAGGCATTGGGGTCCGGTGAGTTGTAGACCCAGACCTCCGGCATCGTGATGCCCAGTCGTTGTGCAATCTCCTGGACCGATCCGTAAATCACATGTTCTGCCTGCGACCGGGGCTGGGTGATCTGCTCGCAGTCGAGCATCGCGCGGGCCATCTGTTTCGAGAAGGCCAAACTGATGAAGGCACCGCCGAATCCGATCACGAGCGACCAGACAAGCAGTTGCTGGCTAAACACCCCGCGCACGTCGATACCGAATGCCGGGAGTACGCTATTGACCAACAGGTTGGCCGTGAATGAAAGCGTGAGATAGATTAAGAAGTTCGCAATCAGGAAGAGCCCAATGCCCTTAAGCCACTTCATCGATATCCTCCTTGGGGACAGAAACCCGCCGCCGGTAGGGGGCGAGTGATTATGTTGCCTTGATTATACACAAACCGCTCGTGCGAAATGCAGATGCCGGTATGTCGTGTCGTGAGTGTGTGAATATAAGGCCTGATCAGCAAAGGTCAAGACTCCGGAAGCTTCTGAATGTGTGAGGGAAAGTTGACCCCTTTGGCGTGATCCTGTTAGAAGGGTCTCATCGTGGAGGTGCACATGGGAGTCTATAGGCTGATCGGTTCTATCGGCGTGCTGATCGCCCTGCAGATTGCGGTCGTTCAGGCTGCGGATGTTGCCCAGCCGGTTCCACCCGTTGTGGTTCCTATGGCGGCTGATGGGGTTCAGCGCGCCACGATCATGCTCGACAGTTATTCCTATACGCCGAATCATGTGATTGTCGAAGCCGGAAAGCCGGTGGAGTTGACCTTGACGAGCGTGACGACCATTACGCCGCACAACTTTATCATCAAGGAACTCTCCGTTGAGCAGGACGTGTCGGCCGGGAAAACCGTCGTTATCAAGTTCACGCCCACACAAACGGGAACCTTTCCGATCTATTGTGATAAGCGTCTTTGGCCCTTGCCCAGCCATCGCGACAAGGGGATGGAAGGTAAGTTCGAAGTAAAGTAGAGGTTGTTCCACGAGTACCAATCCCTCCAAGCCTGCGCTGCTTCGTGACCTGCTCAAGCAAGTGTCCCGTCTGTTCTATACTACGCTGGCCGTCGTTCCGGCAGATGTACGGGATCAGATCGGTTTGGGCTACTTATTTGCCCGTGCAGCCGACACGATTGCCGATACGGATCTGATTGATCGTTCCCGGCGTCTTGAGTACCTGAGTCAGTTGAAAGCGCAGTTTGTGAGCGATCAGATCTCCTGGTCGCAGATCCATGAGATTCAGCAGGCGATGGGTCCGCTCCAGCAGGATTCATCCGAACGTGTGCTCCTTGAACGGTTGGAAGACTGTTTCCAACTCTTCCAAGAGTGTTCACCGGAAGATCGGCGTCGTGTGCAGCGGCTCATGACCACGCTGACGCAAGGGATGGAGATGGATCTGAGTCGTTTCCCCGGGCAGTCCGTCGACGATCTTGTGGCGCTGAAGACGATCGATGATCTGGATCGGTACACGTATTATGTGGCCGGGTGTGTCGGCGAGTTCTGGACCGATCTCATGTGCGCCCATCGGAAAGCGTTGGTTTCATGGAATGTGCTGCACATGTCAGATGTGGGGGTGCGGTTCGGGAAAGGACTGCAGCTCACGAACATTGTGAAAGATATCGCCCACGATCTGCAGAAGGGGCGCTGCTACATCCCGGAGACGATGTTAGCTGAGGTAGGGCTCGCGCCGCGTGACCTGCTGAATGAGACCAATCTGTCGCGCTTCCGGCCGGTCTTGAGCAAGCTGGTCCGCATGGCTACGGAGCATCTCGATCAGGGCTGGATGTACACCATGTCAATCCCGCGCCACGAAATGCGGCTCCGACTATCCTGCATGTGGCCCATCCTGTCAGCTGGCGAATCACTCAAGCTGGTGTTGCATTCACCGGATCTGCTGAATCCTAAAGTGAAAGTGAAGATTCCACGTAGCAAGGTCTACCAGATCCTGGCGCTGACCACCTTCACCGGTGCCTGCGGCTCTGTCGGGACGGCCTATTGGGGCAGGTTGAGGAAGCAGATTGCCTAGGCTGGTTCTACTTCTTCTGCGGCTCCAGAATCTTCTCTCCCTTTTTGAATACCGCGAAGATTGCTTGTGACGGGCAGGCGTCCAGGCAGAGGCGGCAGCTTTCCAGGCAGCGGGAGGGGTCGAACTTATACGGCGGCGTGGAGAGCCAGGCGCTGGTCGGGCAGATGGGAATGCAGATGCCGTTGTGCAGACAACGGTCCGGGTGACGGACGAGGTGATCGCGAATGACCATCATAGGCTTCACTCCTTCAAAGAGACCTTGGGAGAAGATCTCAAACATGTTTTTGTCGGGAAGACTGCTCACTTCCACTCCTTCACGAGGGCTTTCAGCCGGTCTTTGAGTTCGGGAATCTGTTCGAGATTATTCTCAATCGCGCCGATGATTTTGTCTGCTCTGGCCGACTTGAGCGCATCCTTGTCCTTCTTAGCCAGCCGATCATACTCCACATAGGCTGCCTGATGCCTGGGTTCAAGCTGCGCGCGTGCATCAATCAGTGCCTGGCCGAATTCCCAGGCTTCCGGCGCCAACGGGGGCACGATAGTAAAGGAACCGTCGGTGAAGACCACTACAGCGGCGCCTTGCTTGCCCGTTAAGGCGACGACTGCTTGAACGGCTTTGTCCTCACAGGCTTTCCAATCCAGCGTCAGCCCTGGGAACTGTTTGGCGAAGGCCACCTTTTCTTGGTTGGCTTTCCACTTTTCTTCGACAGCCATAGTGTCCGTGTCTCGTTTTATTTGGACAGCGGCGGGAGTTTTGCCGGTGCCGGGTGATCGGGCATGAGCAGCCGGTTGACGACTTCGCCCTTCATCACGTGGCACTCCATAATTTCTTTCACGTCGGCTTCCGACTTGACCGTGTACCAGACGCCTTCGGGGTAGATCACCACGCTGGGCCCTTCGGCGCACCGGTCCAGACAGCCGGCTTTGTTCGCGCGGACGGCGTTTTTCAAGTCCAACCGTTTCGTTTCCTGCTTGAAGGCGTCGTGCAACGCTTGGGAGCCGAGCTTCGAACAACTGCCGCGGGGATCATCGGCCGACCGCTGGTTGGTACAGACAAAGATGTGACGTTTGAATCCAGGCATGAGTGGCGTCCTATACGGGCATCGTGGCGGTGTTGAGTCGTTCCATCAGCAACTGAACCTCCGCAACATTAAGAAACGGAGACTGGCCCGGCTGGGCATCCAGGATCGTGCGGATTTCGCGCAGGCGCAAAAACGCGCGTCGAAACTCTTCGCCTTTAGCCAGTTCAGATGATTGTGCGGCGGAGAGCTTGTCGTACTCCGTTCGAATATCACGGAAGTCTCGCTGCAAAGTTTTATGCATGGAACAGGACTCACAATACCACTTCGGACTTTGGTCGGAAGAGGGCGATAGCCGGTCGTAGGGCCGACCAAAAAAATCCTTTCCCAGTGAATACTTGATCACCGGGCCCGAAGAAGCCTGGCAGGCATGACATGATCCGATCGACAGGTCCATTGCGTGCCTCCTCGATAAGATGAGCGGGGAAATATTCAACGGCGCGCGCATCTTACACCAGGGGTTTTTGGGCTGTCTAGTTGCGTGATTCTCTCTGCTATAGTTTGGTGAGGAATCGGAGGTGATGGATGAGGTTCAATCTTCTGCTGGCCGGGGGCGCCGCAATCGCGAGCCTGGGTATGAGTTCATCCGTTACGGCGGCCGGTATGTGGAAATGTGCACAAGCGGACGGGGCTGTGCTGTTCAGCGATGGCGGAGGGGCTGGCTGCCAAGAAGTGACTGCCTTGCCTGAGCTCCAATCGGCGCGTATGCCGCCCGCACGGACCCCGATCCAACTGCAGGGGAAGATTGAGCGTGAGGTCCCACTGCTTTCCAAGACGCCGCCGCTGCCACTTTCGTCATCTCCCTTTGCTGCGACGACCCGGGACATTCCCTCTCTCAGCTATCACGATCTTCCTCCGGGTCTGCGATCGCAGGGTTGGAGCATGCCGAATAAGGGCGATATCACGATGGTGCATTTTGAGATTGCCCATCTCCCTGCCGGAAACGGGCCTCAGATCTCGACGGATGATCATTTCAAAGGCGAGGCGAGAAGTGCGTTGGGGACTGCGGTGTTGGCGGCTGCCAAGGCCACGCGGTACGACCCTCGATTTTTACACGTTCGCATGACGATGCCGATCGGTTCGATTTTCATGGCAGGCTTGCGTGTCGATGGACCCAGTGCCGGCGTGGCTTGGACGGTTGCGGTGACGTCCGTCCTGTTAGGGGATACGTTGCGGTCGGATGTCTGTCTCTCCGGGACCATGGACATCCATCTTCGCGTAGGCTGGGTCGGTGGGCTTGAACACAAGATTGAAGGGTGCCATATTTTGACCAACTTTCGAGTGATGCTCCTGCCGGCCGGGCAGAACACATTTGCTATTACGGACAAGGGAATGGCACGATCTATCCAGGTCAGGGAAGTGGCGACTCTGGCAGAAGCGTACGAAATTACGACCGGTCAACCACTGAGACCTGCTCCTTAGGCATTGCATGATTATTGGCGTTCCCAAGGAAATCAAAGATCACGAATATCGCGTGAGCCTGACCCCGGATGGAGCTTCCGCGTTGCGCAAGGCCGGGCACACGATCTGGGTGGAATCGTCGGCAGGGGCGGGGAGCGGCTTCACCGACGATGAGTATCGCAGGGCCGGCGCGGCGATTGCCTCATCCAAAACAGAGGTGTTTGAGAAAGCGGACCTGATCGTCAAGGTCAAGGAACCGCTCTTGTCCGAGTGTCCGTTGTTTCGTCCCGGGCAGGTTCTGTTTACCTACCTTCACCTCGCGTCCCTTCCTGAACTCACGAAGAGTCTATTGGATACGAAGATCACGGCCATTGCCTACGAAACGACTGTGGCACGAGACGGCAGTCTCCCGATGCTGAAGCCGATGAGCGAAATCGCCGGGCGCATGTCGGTTCAGGTGGGTGCCCACTATTTGGAAAAGCTTCAGGGAGGACGCGGAGTGTTGTTGGCCGGAGTGCCCGGCGTCGAGCCGGGGAGAGTTGTGGTGCTCGGCGCCGGCGTCGTCGGAGCCTCAGCGACCAGGATCGCAGTCGGGTTGGGTGCGCAGGTGACCGTGATCAATCTGGATATCGATCGGTTGCGGTATCTGGACGACCTGTATCAGGGGCGAATTGTGACGCGTGCGGTGGATGAAGCCGCGGTTGAACAGGCGGTGCGCGAAGCGGATCTGGTGATCGGCGCGGTGCTCGTTCCGGGGGCCAAAGCGCCCAAGCTGGTCTCACGAGCCATGGTGTCGCGCATGAAGCCTGGGGCCGTCGTGGTGGATGTGTCAGTCGATCAAGGCGGCTGTTTCGAGACGACGAAGGCAACGACCCATTCAGATCCTGTCTATCTCGTTGATGGTGTGCTGCACTACTGTGTAGCCAATATGCCGGGCATCGTTCCGCGGACGTCTACATATGCGCTCACGAATGCCACCTTGCCGTATCTCCTTCGTCTGGCCTCAGAAGGGGTCGATCGGGCCGTTCAATCCGATCCAGGTTTAGCCAAGGGTGTCAATATAAAAAACGGCCATGTGACCTGCTCCGGAGTGGCTGAAGCACATGGCTTGCGTTTTACCCCCATCTTGTAAGACAATCCGGTTCCCGTTTTTGTGAGTCGCCTTGTCGGGGCGTAGCGCAGCCCGGTAGCGCACTGCGTTCGGGACGCAGGGGTCGAAGGTTCAAATCCTTTCGCCCCGACCACATCCGTCTCCCTCGTGCCGCGTGCTTCTTCTCGAAGTGGTTCTCGTGAAGCACGCGGAGAAAACTCCTCAGCCATTCTTTCCTCTGTCTGTTGCGCGTCGTGCGTACGGCTGCTGTTCAATCGTCGTTGAGTGATGAGCGGCAGAAGATCCCTCCTGCAGGGATTTGCCACGCGCAGGCGAGCGTGTCCTGAAGTGTCCGTGTTCATTCAATGCGTGTTGAGCCCGCACGGTCTGATCATCTTCGCGTAGATTTGCAAAACGCGTGACGGGTCTAAAGAGGTGTGAGAGTATTCCACCGTGTTGCGCAATCTGTTGTGGTTCGCCAGGTTGATTTGAGCATGACATCTCAGGCGCGCGCTCACATTCTGATTAATGGTCGGGTGCAGGGAGTCGGGTACCGGGCCTTTGCTGCACGAGTGGCTACGCAGCGCAAGTTGGTCGGTGGTGTGCGCAACCTCGACGACGGTCGAGTCGAGCTGGATGTCGAAGGGCCGCGTGAGACGATCGAAGCGCTTCTCACGGAACTCGGGGTCGGACCTCCGGCCGCACGGGTGACGGCGGTGACGGTGGAGTGGAATCCGGGAACCGAACGTTTTACCGAGTTTCAGATATGGTACTAGCGAATCAAATCACAGGATACCGATTGCGATGAGTCGACAGGACGAGGAGCTTCAGGATATGAGCGAAGCCCGACGACAGTCGGCTGATGAAGTCGAGGAGACTGAAGCGGACAGTCCGCCTGACCGCGAGGAGAAATCCTCGAACCGGTCTGAAGGATTGGATACGCTCAAGAGTTATCTGCGCGAAGTGCGTCGTTCGACGCTGCTTAATTTCAAACAGGAACAGGAACTGGGGAAGCGGGTACAGGCCGGCGATGAGCAGGCTCGGCAGATCATGATTGAGTCCAATCTTCGTCTGGTGATCAGTATCGGCAAGCGCTACATCAATCGAGGCTTTCCTTTTTCGGATATCGTCGAGGAAGGAAATCTTGGACTGATCAAAGCGGTCGAGAAGTTCAACTATAAGCGCGGGTTTCGCTTCAGTACCTACGCGTCCTGGTGGATTCGCCAATATATTGAACGGGCCATCATCAATCAGGGCAAGCTGGTGCGTTTGCCTGTCCATGTGGTCGAGCGGCTGAACCGGTATATGGGGAAGGTTGAGCAGTTGGTGCAGGAGCTTGGCCGGGAACCGTTGGCGCACGAAGTCGCGAAGAAGATGAAGACCAACGAGGAAGAGATCCTTGATCTGAAGCAGTTGACCCGGACGACCTGTTCGCTGGATAGCCCCATTAACGATCGCACGGATACCTTTCTGCGCGATGTCATCGAAGATCCCATGTGCATGTCTCCCGACGACACGGCAGATGGGGTCCGGCGTCGTACGGAACTGATGAGTTGGGTCAAGGAGTTGCCTGAAAAAGAGCAAACTGTTATTGTGTCGCGGTTCGGGCTCGACGGTGATGAGTCCAAGACGCTGGAAGAAATCGGCCGGGAAATGGGGTTGACCCGTGAGCGGGTCCGCCAGATCGAAACAACGGCGTTAGTCCGGCTTCGGGGCACCATCGAGCGAAAGACCATGACGCAGGCCGACCTGCTCTAATTCCGGAGACCACCATCAATTATCAAGCTCTTATCCGCGAAGTGCCGGATTTCCCCAAGCCCGGTATTCTCTTTTACGACATTACGACATTGCTGAAAGACGCAGCGGCTTTTCGCAAGCTGACCGACGACCTCACTGCACGATACCAAGATTCACGGATCGATAAGGTGGTGGGTATCGAGTCGCGAGGATTTATCTTTGGAGGCGTGTTAGCCGGGCGGCTGGGGGCCGGGTTTGTCCCGGTTCGCAAACCGGGGAAATTGCCGGCCGATTGCTTTGAGGTGAAGTACAGTCTTGAATATGGATCGAACACCTTGGCAATCCATCGGGATGCCATCGGATCGGGAGAGCGGGTCTTGATCGTCGACGATCTTCTTGCCACAGGAGGGACGGCCGAGGCGACAATCAGCCTGGTCCGCCAACTCGGAGGGGAAGTGGTGGGACTCGATTTTCTGGTTGAGTTGAAAGGGCTCAAAGGAAGAGACAAGCTCGCCGGATATAATGTGCATTCAACAATCCTCTATTCCTAGGGCCCTCCCGGTTAGTTGCCACTAGCCCTTGTCAAAGCCTACATGCCGTGATATAGATGCCGGACTTTTTTTGGGGGATTCTCTACCCAAGGAGCATTAATCTATGGCTACCAAAGTGCCTGCAAAAAAGAAAACGGAAGTGAAGAAGACCAAGCCGGCTTCTGCGGTTGAATCCAAGAAGGCGGCTCCTGCTGTCGTGGTGACGGCAAAGGCGGCTCCTGCACAGATTATCATTGAGGCGATGCGTCCCAAAGAATCGGCGAAAGACCGGGACGCGCGTGAACGCCGCCAAGAAACATTGCACCAGATGTTGATGGGCAAGCGCCAGGAGATCATCCGCGAGATCGAGGGCAATCTGGGGCAGTCATTGACCGAGGATCAGCAGCGTCGGTTAGAGTCTGCCCGTGATGTCGGTGACCAGGCGTTGATGGATCTTGATCGCGAACTCGGTATTTCTCTCATGGAGATGCGCAATCGCCGACGGCAGGCCATCGATGAATCGCTCAATCGCTTGCGTGACGGCACCTATGGCATGTGTGCCGAGTGTGGTATTGAGATCAGCGAGAAGCGACTTCAAGCCGTGCCGTTTGCCAAGCTCTGCGTCGAGTGTCAATCCAAAGCCGAGTTGCTGGAAAAGATTGAAAAAGAAGAAGATCGCGATTAATCGCGATCTTCATTTCGCGCTCCGGCGTGTGCTGCGCCGCGTTTCTCTTTCCGTGCGGTGCTGCATGAAATCTTCTACCGGGGCTGATGTGTCCGGTTTTCCCTCCATCCATGCCTCATGACGCAACACCCCAGCGCCGTGCCGTGGTCCTCTTGAGTGGAGGACTGGATTCGACGGTCACAGTCGCAGTGGCCAAGCAGGAAGGGTGCGAACTCTTTTTGTTGACCATCGCCTATCGTCAGCGGCACGCCGTTGAGATTGAGCAAGCCAAGCAAGTGGCTGCAGCGCTTCGCGTCAACAATCATATCGTGGTGGAAGTGGATCTTCGGGCTCTCGGAGGGTCAGCGCTCACCGGGGATTTCGTCGTTCCAAAGGATCGTCGTGAGCAGGAGCGGGCGCAGGATATTCCGATCACCTATGTCCCTGCCAGAAACCTGATCTTCTTATCGTTGGCGGCGGCTCATGCCGAAGTGGTCGGGGCATCGGCCATCTATTTCGGAGCGAACGTGCTGGACTACTCAGGCTATCCCGATTGCCGTCCGGAATTTATCCGCGCATTCGAGCAGGCCGTCGCGGTCGGCACGAAAAGCGGCGTCGAGGGGCGGCGCCTGGAAGTCCGCGCGCCATTGTTGGCGCTGTCCAAGGCGGAGATTATTCAATTGGGCATGAAGCTACATGCGCCGCTCCATCTGACGCATAGCTGCTATGATCCGATTGGAACGGTTGCCTGCGGGCGGTGTGATAGCTGTCTCATTCGCCGCCAGGGATTTGCTAGTGCGGGAGTTGAGGATCCGGTCGCATATGCGGTACTCTGAGGATGCTGAAACAAGCCGCCAGCGTCGTTCCCTGCCTTCGCCGAAGCGCTTCGCGCAGGCAGGTCGCATCCCTCGGACCCTCAACGTACCGAGCCTGCTGGAGGCAAAATACTTATCCGCTCGCATCTGATCGAAGCGAGCGGTTCGAGCGAAGCTCGGTTTGTACCTCCTCGGCCCTTCGCTCGCTGCGGCCTTGCTGAACGGCTTGTTTGACCATCCTCTAGGAGTGCTCAATACCCATGTCTCCTGAAGAATTTTTCATGTATCTGACGATCGGGTTAATCGTTCTCGTGCCGGTCGGTGCACGGCTGTATCGTCGCATCACGCTGGCGAAGACGCAGGCGATGTTGCAAGAGCAATTCGGGCAGCCGTCGGCGCCGTCCGATCAATCCACTCCGAAGGGGTAGTCGTTCGATGAATATCACGCGTACCTGTGGTCTGGCGGTTCTGTTATGTGTGCTCACGGTGGCACCGGCCTGCAGTCAAGGGGAGTCCGCACCGAAGGTTGTTGCGACCGGCGCGGTTCCGGCTGAATTGCAGACCGGAGAGGGCAAGTTCAAAGCCAATTGTTCTGCCTGCCATGGGGTCGGTGGAGTCGGGACAAGTCAGGGGCCTCCGTTGGTCCATAAAATTTATGAACCCAACCATCATGGCGATGCCGCTTTCCAGCGAGCGGCTGCCAACGGGGTGAAGGCCCACCACTGGGAATTCGGGAATATGCCGAAAATTGACGCGGCCACACCCGAAGATGTCGATCAGATCATCAAGTATGTGCGCTGGTTGCAGAAACAAGCCGGTATTTTCTAGCGGCCTTCGCGGTGTCCCGCCTTCCGTCGTCAGTTCTCATCGAGTTGCTACAGGGTCTCTTGCCCCGGTTTGACAATCCGTCAAAGCGCTTCGTAAGGTATTGTCATGAGATTAGTTTTCCGCTGATAGGCGCCGGCTATTCAACCATTACCGTCTGCGATAGAGACGGGGCTAACCGAGGAGGAGCGTATGAGGAGAGACGCGAGCAGGCTGTGTGGGATCGTGTTGGCATTCGGATGGATGGCCGTGGGAACCGGGTGCGTGGCCATTGAGGCCGGTCACGAAGGGGTGTTGGTCGAACAGCCATTCTTCTTCGGCCATGGCGGTGTTGATCCGGTGCCTACCAAAACGGGACGAGTTGTGGTGGCCCCGACGACCAAAGTCGTGGATGTCGATGTCCGTCCGATTCAGTACTCCGAGCATTTCGATATCATCTCGGCAGAGAACGCGCCGGTCTCTTTCGATGCGTTCCTGATTGCCAACGTCATCGAGGGGAAATCGCCGGAGCTGATCAGCAAGTACGGTCCGAACTGGTATGCCAATAATGCCAAAGAAGCCTTTCGCACTTTTGTGCGTGAAGAAGTGCAGAAGTATCCGCTCTTCCAGCTGACCACCGATCCGACCACCAGGCAGAAGCTGCAGGATGCCATCGCCAAAGAAGTGCAGACCAAGCTGATCGAGAAACAAGGGATTCCTGTCCGGCTGAATCGCGTGGTTGTCGGCAGCATCCTGCCGCCTAAGGGCGTAGTGGAGCAAACGACGCAGACCATTATCCAGGAACAGCGCAAGATTACGATGGTGGAATTTCAAAAAGCGGAAGAGTCCCGTGAGAAAGCCGAAAAGCAGCGCGGCATCGCCGATCGAGCCTATCGTGAATCGCTCGGCCTGACCGCGCCGGAGTTTGTCGACTTGCGCCGTATCGAAGTGCAGAAAGAAATCGTGCAGCACTCACCGAGCGCTCTGACCGTCATCATGGGCCTCGAACGCGTCGGCATCAACATGCCGCCGCTGGCGTCTGGCCAGTAAGCGAGCTGCCCTCTTTTTCGAGGGATCCCGGACTGGTGGTGTCTTGGGTTCATGTGGTGTGGTTGGCCGAGCAGCACCTGATGTCAGAACAGGCAGGGCCATCTGCCAAGTGAAAGAGGCGAGGGGGCGAGTCGACTGGGGTTATGTGAAGGGGAGTCTTCCGAATGGAAGACTCCCCTTTTTATTTGGGGCTGAACGCGCCGGGTTGCCTCGTGGAGCGGGAACGTGCTCGATGGAATGACGGAAAGGCTGTAAGAGAGGCGCAGACTACTAGGATGGAGTCGAGAGCGCCAGTGCAGGGCTTCTGATGTCAACCAATGGCAGAGCGCGAACGGAACTGGCCGTCGCAATGAGCAGTTCACGCTCTTCCTGAGTCAGACGGTGAAGGTCGCCCCCTTCAAAATACACAAGGGCTTTCAAGCTTTCACTGGGCTGAAACGCCGGTCCGTACAGGGCGCGTGCGCCGGCCAGTCCGTGGGAAAGGCTGACCCCGGCACGAAGCAGTGCGGCGATATCCTGGTAGTCTTTGGCCTCGATTCGCTGCAAGATGACCTTCAGTTTTGTGGCCATCAAATCATCGAGTGCCGCTACCTGCAGTACTTCATCAGCCGTCACGTCCGGTTCACCCACCCGCCCAAACGACAGCGTGCCAAAGAAGGAGACTTTCACATGCTGATCATCCGGGGTATTGGGAGGAACAAGAGCCGTGAATGAGTCGGGTGTGTCTTGGAGGAGGGTAGCCCGGTGAAGAAAGGGAAAGGAAGCTGAGAGGGCGCTCCGATTCAACGGCTGGTCCGTGAAGAAATCAAAATCGACGGAGGCCCGATGCCCGAGCCGCAAGGCGATCGCCGTTCCGCCGTAGAGCACAAACCCCATGTGTGGGGCCGGACGAAGCGCTGTCCACAAAAGTCGCTGGGCAGGAGGCAAGATCTCTAGGTGTGGCGTGAAGATCCGGATCATGCGACAGCCCGTATGGGCATCGCGGGCACCTGATTGGGAGGAGCCAATCCAAGCCGGTAGTGCCAATAGGCCCAGGAACGTGGCGAGAATTGCCCGATCTCAGCCGTTCGTAGCACTTCACGGAGATAGTCGTCTCCTGTCAGCGCAACCAATGCCAACACATCGTCGTAGTCACCGAGGTCCATGACCTGGGCCGCCACGCGCTTCGGCATGGAGATGGCCAGTTCCAGTGTGGTCCACCAAATATACTTGCGCGCAAAAGGAAGGAGTGAGGTTGGGTCAAATGGCATCATAATAGGGTGTCGCGACAAAGCTGTGTAAAAGAATTGTATGCCAGATTGCGGTGATTGCCAATCACCTTGTGCTGTCGAAGCGCTCCCGCGAGGTCGGGTAGACGATTGCGCTAGCTGGCACTAGCTGTTGGGGGAAGGCTCTGGCACAAGAGAGTCAGTGCCTCCTCCGTTTCGGCGACATAGCGTGCCAAGAGCGTAATGAGTCGGTCAGTATTGAGCGTGGGTAAAATATAGCACCTCGGCGAAGGCCCGGTAGTCTTGGGAATCGATCGAGCCGGGGAGGTGTGAGGACAGGCATCTCGACCGGAGAGGATGCGGAGTTTACCCATGCGCCGCTTCAAAGCGGGTGACGAAGACTTCTGTGTGGAGGTGACGTTCGATTTCGGCAGGATCCGCACACTCCAGAAACAGCTCCACGGCCTCTTTGAGATTGGCTATGGCTGATTCCACCGTCTCTCCCTGGCTCGCCACGTCGAGTTCCGGGCAGAGCGAGACAAACCCGCTGCCTTCTTTTTCAACAATCGCGGTGTAGCTTCGAGACCCCATAGTGCACGAACCTTTCCATTGGAGCCGACGAAGTTGAGAGAGGCCTCTTATATCGATCTCGGAAGTGATGCCTAGTTTGAAATCGAAGAGATGTAGCGATCACAGGTGTTCAGTTCCCCGTGCTCCCAAGCCCGCCATGGGTTGAAACAAATAGCTGGAAGAAAGAGTGAAGACTCTGGGGCAGTGTGAAGGCGTGGCAGAAAAGATGTCGCGAGCAAAGGGAGGCGGATAGGTCCGTACGTTGGTACGACTCTGATTGTGCTTACGTCGAATTCATGGTTGGGGAAATAGATCCATCCGGCTCTTGTCATAGGGCCGAATCCGCCGGTTGACAGGGAGTAGGTCTATCGCTAGTGTCTCGCCTGATTAGTTAGGAATAAATATAAATAATTCCATTTTTGAGTATTTCAGAGTGAAAGCGGTGCAAGTCACTCACGGTGAGCGCTAAGTAAGGAGGAGCATCAGGACATGAACGAGCAGAAAGGCAAGACCATTCCGTTGAACGTGCGCCTGAAGCCCGGCGAGTCATCGGCCCATCCCCTCGCGACGAACTATACGAACGTGGGCGTGGCACAGGGGATCGCCTATGTGGATTTTGGCTTCATCGAGCCGGCGCTGCTCGGGGCGATTGCGAAGACGGCGAAAGACGGCCAAGCCGCGCCGAAAGGATTAGAAGGTCATCTCGTCACACGCGTAGCCATGGGTGTGGATGTCTTGGCGCGATTGCATCAACAGATTCAGCAGGTGTTGGTCAGCATGCGTGATGCGCGGCAGGGGAAGAGGTAGCCGTAGGGCTACGAAGGAGGACGGAAATGAACACGCTTCGATTTCAGGGTCTGAGATTTAACGCCTTGAGGTCAAAAGGTATAGGCCTCTTGGTAGTGGGATGCCTATTGGGAATGCTCGGGCCCATCAATCTGGCTCAAGGGGAAACGGTGGGGGAACGGTTTCGGAAGCAGATGGAAAAGATGGCAGCGCTGTGTGTGGCGCAGAATCTCTCGCCGACGGATTCGCGTTGCATTCTTCCCAAGATGAAGCCGGTCGATCCGTTGGCTACTGAAGAAGGGCGCTTTGCTCATTCCATCAAGATTCCGAATCCGGTCCCAGAGGACAGCGGCTATAAACTGGGGATGACCTCCCAAGAATACTTTGACCATCTCTGCAAGACGGAGGCGGGGGAGTACATATACAAAACCGTGGAGAATGTTGAAGGCATCCTCTTAATGCGGCCTAGAGGAGTTTCCAAAGACTATGTTTATCAGCATCTCTATGCGATGGAGGATCCTGCAGGGGGGGCACTGGAACCTGAAACGGCTCAAGATTATTTTGTTCAACCGCCAATTGGAAAGTATGAGTTTTTGGAGTTGCCTGGCCAGACGTCTGTGGGCTATCGACGGTATTACAAAGATACTAATGCTAATCCAGGGAAGCTCTTTTCTGCTTGGCTTAATGGCCACCACGAGAGAATCCCTTATGTTGTTGCTCTTGAAGACGACAAACAGGTCCGCAGCCAGTTTGGGTATACCTGGAGAAGTATAACACGACCCCATGATCGTGAGCTTGGAATTGCTGGAGGAGAGTTGATCATCTTGAATCTAGCCAACCATGAAGTGCTTGCGGTAAGGCGTGGATTCACCAAGGGTGATCTCCACCCTACAGGTCTAAGGTTTGAATGGAAACTGCCTTGTCCAAATGGCCCCAAGACCATGACGCAGGAATTTATTCAGCAAGTGCTGAAGCCGAAAGGAAATTCTCATGGACGGTGACCTCACAACTACCTGGCTTAAATTCGCGCTACGACAGATTGCCGCCGAGTCGTACCTGGATCTGTTTATTTCAGGGCAACGGACTTTGATTGATGTTTTGCAGTTAGGAAACAATAAGCCCACTTTCAGCCCAATCAATTACACACGGATGACACTAACGCAGGCAACTACCTTTGACTCAAAGGTTGCTATTGTCGACCATCATGCCAATGACGCCACTGGTTTTTCTGCGACATTAATGCGAGAGCGTGATCAAAGTGGTCAATTGACGAACAACTTTACGCTCTCATTCCGCAGCACCGAATACCGAAGTCAGCCTGTCGGCGATGCCCAACGTGATTCTGTGCAGGGTGCCGATGGCGAAATCGCCGGAGCCGGATTTGCCTTTGCGCAGCTCGTAGGCATGGAACGGTACTACCGTGAACTGAAGGCTTCCGGGCTATTGCCGCAGAATGCGGTACTGAGCGTGACAGGCTATTCTCTAGGCGGCCATCTCGCTACCATTTTTACAGAGCTACATAGCGCGGAAATTCAGCACGCCTACACATTCAATGGAGCAGGGCGAGGTCATATTGGCGGAGGCTCGTCAATCTTAACGGAAGCAGATCGGATTCGCGGGATGGTCGATCTCCTGGAAACCAAGCTGCTGGAGATTGACCCCAATTGGAATCCGTTTACGAGCGGGAACCCAGAGAATATTTATACGGATGCTCGGTACACGGCAGCGCTTCAGGCGGTTCTATCCCAGTACAGTACGACACCGTCGCTGCTCCCTCCAGGCGAGATGGGCACCGGACCAGGCTTTGAGAAAATCACCCAGCTCTATGGACACGCCACGAACAACGACCCGGAGTATGTTGCCAATTCGGGGGTGCATGCGCCGGGCACGTCCATTTTTATCGAAGATCAGCCCAACCTGGATGGGTTTGGGGGAATCTTTGGGGACAATGGGGATTTTGGCACGACGCACAGCATTATCCTTATGGTGGACTCCCTCGCTCTGACCGAACTGTTTCAAAAAGTAACTCCGAGTCTTCGTCGGCAAACGGTTGAAGGTATCTTTGCAGCCTCATCGAGTGAGCGTGCTTCTGGATTTGTGGGATTTAGCGGAACGGCCGAAGCCAATTCGCTTGAGCATGCGCTTGATGCTTTTCGGAAAGTGTTTGGAGTCGGTGGCGATGATCCGGTAACGGACTCAAATCCTGTCACGGGAGGATTCGGGGACATCGACAATCGAAATCAGTTTTACGCTCATATGAATCAAGTCAGTGGTGTTGTGGCTTCTGGGTTGTTTTCAATTGAAAGCCTCGTTGACGTATCCCCTGGCGCTATCTCAAGCCTAGCGCGGGCCAACTCTGCAGATGGTATGGCTTATCGTTATGCGTTGCGCGAACTTAACCCTTTTGTTGTGCGAGGGGTAGACTATGGCGCACTCCATAATCAAGGACCTGCTGATAGCGGTTCCCTCGATCTCTATGATGCAAAGACGGGACGAGGCACGTGGACAGCTCTGGCGTTAATCGATCGATCGGAGTTGTTGGCAAAGCGATTGGCGTTCAATCTCACTGATGGTGGTGAGATTTCTACAGACACCCACTTTCAAGATTTTCAAAGTGGTTTTGAGGTCGGCAGCACGTCTTCAGCGAACGAAGTAATCTTTGGTGACGACCGCGTGGGAGAAGTCTTGATTAGTCACTCTGGCGACGACCATCTCTATGGGCGTGGTGGGGCGGACACCATCGAAGGTAATGGGGGCCGTGACTATATTGAAGGCAATGATGGAAATGATGTCCTCCTGAGTGGTGGCGAGGGCGATGACATTCTCCTCGGCCAAGAGGGGGACGACACCTTAGATGGTGGAGCCGACAACGATCAACTGAACGGTGGCCTTGGGGATGACACGCTCAAAGGCGGAGACGGGGTTGACCGCTACACCTATTTTACCGGACAGGGCCGCGATACGATTGAGGACTCGGATAGATCCGGCACTCTCTTCTTCGATGGAATAGGCCTGTTAGGTGGGATTCATCGGGAGGGGGACCCCGATAACACCTACGTGAGCCCCGACGGGCTGTTTACGTATGTCCGGCAAGGCGAAGACGTGCTTATTAACGATGTGGTGACGATCAAGAATTATGATGTCGAGGAAGGCGGGCTTGGTATTGCGTTGATCGATGAACCGGACACTGCAAACCCGGCGTTACCCGGCATCGCCTACAACAATCATGAGCCCATTCGGTGGGATGGAGACCAAAACCCCAATCATCCGTCGTTCAATGCGGCAGCGAATCATGTGGCGTATGGGCATGGCGGAGACGATGTTTTAGATTTTAGCTTGAGCATTGCGGCATACGAACATCAACTGTTCGGCGGGTTCGGGAACGATACCTTGGACGGCGGGGCGGGGAATGATCGGCTGTACGGCGAGCAGGACAATGACCGGCTTCGCGGAGGGCTGGGAGACGATGTGCTCGACGGCGGCACAGGCGTTGATGAACTTGTTGGTGGGACGGGCAACGACCAGATTATTGGCGGGGATGGGAACGATACGGTCTTCGCCAATAACGCATTCAATCCGCTGGAGAGCGGGAGCGACAACGATCATGTCGATGGCGGGTCAGGCGATGATGTTATTGCGGGCGGACAAGGCGATGATGTTCTGCTTGGTGGGGTCGGGGATGACAACCTCAACGGTGAAGGTGTGGCGGTTACGGGCCGGCTCGACCTTCAAACGGGCGACGACTACCTCGATGGCGGAGCAGGCAACGATGGTCTCACAGGTGCGGCCGGGGATGACATCATTTTGGGTGGAAGCGGGCATGACCTGCTGAACGGCGATCAGTTTATTTCGCTGCCGGAAAATCCTATCGCATTGCCAGAGTGGAATCCGCTCGTCGATGGAGAAGACTATCTCGATGGCGGCGAGGGGGACGATGTCCTCCATGGGGGTGGCTACGACGACATTCTGATCGGTGGTGAGGGCGACGATCGCTTGTGGGGAGATGGATTTGGCTATACGTCAGAGCCGGGCGACGATTGGTTGGATGGCGGCGCCGACAATGATGAGCTCTACGGTGGGGCTGGGGCCGATACGTTGCTGGGTGGAGAGGGCGACGATCTGCTTGTCGGTGATTTCTCAAATGACCCGGGGGATGACGATGTCCTTGATGGCGGGGCCGGGGTCGATGAGTTACAGGGCGGTGGAGGAGACGATGCGCTCTTCGGTGGAACGGAAGACGATCTGCTGGTGGGCAATGATGGCGATGATTTTCTCGATGGCGGGGAGAATGACGATGAGCTGCAAGGCGGGCTTGGCAGTGACACGCTCGTAGGTGGGGATGGCCTTGATGTGTTGTTTGGGGATGAAGATGCGGACACTCTCCTTGGCGAAGAGGGAGATGACCAACTCATCGGAGGCCTTGGGGACGATCAGCTGGACGGTGGGGATGGGAATGACAATCTGTTTGGTGAGGAAGATCACGATGTGCTCTTTGGCGGTCTTGGCGGCGACCTGTTGTCTGGTGAGGCCGGGATCGATCTGCTTGTCGGAGAAGAGGGGAGCGATACGCTTATCGGCGGGGCTGACAATGACGAACTGATCGGCGGGAGCGGGTCGGATATCTATGTCTACAACCTCGCAGACGGGCAGGATACGATTGACGACGTGAGTCTCGCCGGGGAAGGGAATGTCCTTCAGTTTGGGGCAGGGATCACGCTTCAGTCGCTCACGTTTCTTCATGACGAATCGCAACAGACGCTGACGATCCAGATTGCCGGTGGAGGGTCTGTCCAGCTTCTGGGGTTTGATCCGAATTCCTTTAATTACGTGGTGGACCTCCTCGCTTTCACGGGGGGAGCGCCCGTGGCGCTCGCCGATCAATTGCCGTTGCCCGGCGGTGAGGTGTTTGCCAATGATGGGAACAATCTGATTCGGACCGCATCCACGGATGATAATGTTTTTGCCGGAGCGGGAAACGATACTGTGCTGGCGGGGGTCGGGAACGATCAAGTCACCGGTGGCCTGGGCACTGACTCCCTTTCGGGTGGCGCCGGTCAGGATACCTATTTCTTCAATGCTGGGGATGGGCGCGATACGATCATTGACGCGGCGGGAGAGGGCAATCGGCTGATCTTTGGCCAAGGAATTTCGTCGGGTGATCTGAGTCTCAGCCGTGGTCAGGGGCAAGCCTTAGTTTTGTCGACGGGGAACGCGGGAGATCAACTCACTTTTTCGGATACGACGGGCCAAGGTGGAAGTCCGGTGGATACGTTCGAGTTGAGTGGTGGATCGACCTTGACCTTTGCTGACTTGTTGGCTCGCGGCGTGAGGATCGATGGAACGGACGGGGCGGATGTCATCGATGGAACCGCATCGGTAGACCTGATCTTTGCATCTGGTGGAGACGACGTGGTCCGAGCCGGGGATGGGAACGATGTCTTGCATGGCGAGGGTGGCAACGATTCGCTTGAAGGCCAGGCTGGAAATGATGTGTTAGTGGGTGGAGCCGGAGACGATCAACTGCTCGGCGGAGCGGGCGATGACACGTACCAATTCAATATTGGTGACGGCATTGATTCCATCAGTGATGTGATCGACATCAACGAGTCCAATCAGGTGACATTTGGATCCGGCCTCACCCCAGAGTCGCTGAAGCTGACGACGGTGTTTGGCCAGGTGCTTGTGCAGCCTGGTTCGGCCTTCGAGGGAGTGTTTGTCGGGGCGAACGGCAGCGATGTATTAGGGGAACATGCCGTGGATCGCTTTGAGTTCGCTGATGGGACTATTCTGTCGTATGCGGATCTGGTTGCACGCGGTTTCGATCTCGATGGCACCGAGTTCGACGACTTCCTTGTTGGCACCAATGTGGTCGATCGCTTCCGCGGCGGGGCCGGCAATGACCGGTTGGAAGGCGGGGAAGGGAACGATACCTATTTCTTCAACGTCGGAGACGGACAAGACCTGATCGACGATCTGACGCTGCGTACCTCCGGCGGCGGCGGTGAGGGGGAAGGCGAGGGAGAGGGCGGCGGCGGTACGCCGATCGTGACGGCCGAGGTGAATCGGCTGGTCTTTGGGCCTGGGATCACTGCTAATAATCTTTCGCTCGAAGTCCGTGACGATCCCTTCGATTCGTCCCGATCTCTCCTGGTGATCAAAACGGGAACTGGTCAAGATGAGATTGTTTTGACCGGGTTCGACCGTAGCGATGTATTTGGTCCACGTGCCATCGAAGAGGTGCAGCTTTCCGACGGATCCAGCTTGACCTATGAGCAACTGTTGGCCCGCGGATTTGATCTCGCCGGGACAGATCAGGATGATCGTATTGTGGGGACGAGTCTTGTTGATCGCATTGCGGCAGGGGCCGGGCACGATACCGTGCGGGCTGGATCGGGTGACGATACATTGGACGGCGGAGCAGGGAACGATCAGCTCGTCGGAGGCCAAGGAAGCGACACCTATCTATTCGGCCCGGGGTCTGGCCAGGACACGATCATCGACTCGCAGGGCAGCCTCGATACGATCCGCATGGCGCCAGAAGTTGCGCCGTCGGATGTGGTCGCGACCAGAAACAACAACGATCTTGTCTTGAGCCTGAACGGCGGCGTCGATCGTCTCACGGTCTCCCTCTATTTCCTCGCTGCGCCGTTCCAGGTCGAGCGCGTGCAGTTTGCCGATGGGACGGTCTGGGATCAGGTCTTCATTGAAAATCTGATGCAACCTGCGATCACTGGAACCGGCGGGCCTGATTCTTTGATTGGCACCAGCGGAGACGATCGCCTGCTTGGCTTGTCCGGCGACGATCAGCTGACGGGCGTCGCGGGCAATGACCGGCTTGATGGCGGCACCGGAGCCGATCAGCTCGCAGGCGGCGCAGGGGATGACACCTATATCGTAGACGACGCGGGGGACGTGGTGACCGAGTTCGTGAATGAAGGTCACGATACGGTGCTCTCAGCGGTCAGCACTCAGCTGTCAGCTCATGTCGAAAATCTGACGCTCACAGGGAATGCTGCGATCAATGGCAGCGGCAATGAGCTGGAGAATGTCTTGATCGGGAACAGCGCAGCGAATGTGTTGGCCGGCGGCGTCGGCAACGACACCTATGTCGTGAGTGTGGGCGATACAGTAGTTGAGAACGATGGTGAAGGCACGGATACGGTCGAGGCCGGTGTGAGTACGACACTAGGAGCCCATGTCGAGAACCTCACGCTCACCGGCAGTGCCTCGATGGTCGGAACCGGTAATGCACTGGACAACGTGCTGCAAGCCGACGGATCGATCAGCGTGCTGGCCGGAGGCGATGGCAACGATACGTATCTGATGGGGGCCGACGGCGGCGACGATATTCTGGTCGAAACAGCGACGGGCGGGATCGATACCGTCATCGCTGCGCATGACTATCGCCTGCCGGACCATATTGAAAACCTGACGTTGCTGGATCCACGAGTGCCGGACTTCGCGAACTTCTCTCTCGTCCCGTATGCGCCCTATGGGCCTTCCTGGGTGCGCCTGGCGGGATATGGAAACGGTCTGAACAATACGCTCATCGGCGGGCGGGCAAACAATCTGCTCGACGGCGGTCTTGGCGCCGATACGCTGGCTGGTGGGGCGGGGGACGATACCTACATCGTCGATCATATTGGTGATGTTGCCAGCGAACTGGCGAATGAGGGAACGGACACGGTTGAAAGCTCGGTGACCTATACCCTCAGCGCGAATGTTGAAAACTTGGTGCTCACTGGAACGGGTGCTGTCGATGCGACCGGCAACGCCCTCAACAACGATATAAGAGGGAATGCTGCTTCGAACATCCTGGATGGCGGAGCGGGCGACGATAGCCTCCAAGGAAACGGTGGAGCTGATACCTATCTTTTCGGCCGTGGCTCGGGGCGCGACCTCGTGTTCGACGCGAGCGCGGCAGGGGAGGTCGAGACGATTCAACTGGCCTCAGACATTGCCCCCACGGACATAGAAGTGTATCGCGTCGGTTCCAGTCTCGGATTGGTGATCAGTGGGACAACGGATGAACTCACGTTGGCCAGCTTCTTCAATCAGTCGGAGTATGCGCAGAAACAAGTCCGATTCGCTGACGGCACGGTATGGAACGAAGCCGAGTTGCGCACGCGCGCGGTGGACACGGGCCTCATATTCGGCACAACCGGCAATGATACGCTCACGCTCAGCGCCGGCGCACGTCATCGCGGCCTGGTCGGCGATGCCGGGAGCGATATCTTGACCGGCGGCGATTGGGACGATGTCTTGTACGGGGATGTCACGTTCCAACCCTCGTCGGGACCACAGGTGATTGGCGATGACATGCTGATAGGAGGAGCCGGTCACGACAGCCTTTTTGATTTCCGGGGAACGAATCTCTTCGATGGAGGAGCAGGCAACGATTCGCTGTCTCTTGGATCTGGTGTTGATACAGTCCTATTTGGCCGTGGATCCGGCCTCGATCTGGTGGCCTTCGATAACAATCGCAACGACATCGATGTCATTCAAATGGCTGCGGGAATTTCCCCTGCCGATGTGGTGATGACGTGGCGCTCGGCTTCGAGCGCGGATCTTGCCATTGCTGACAGCGGGGACAGGCTGACGGTGGCGCTTTCGACTGATCATTTTGCCGTGGGGCCGGAAACCACCCAAGCGATCGTGCGATTTGCCGATGGCACTGAATGGAGCCTGGCCTGGTCCTCGCTCAATGTCGGTATTCCGGCGGCGACGCCAGGCGATGACGAGCTCCAAGCGTCTTTCCCTGGCACACTTTCCGGCCTTGGCGGTAACGACACCTACCGCATGGGGAGCTCGGGTATCCCTGGGACGTATGCGGTCATCGAGGCGCCGGGTGGCGGGATCGACACCGTGGAGAGTCTTTTCGACTATGTGCTGGATGAGCAGGTCGAGAATCTCATTCTTGCCGAGAGTGCCAGCGCTGAGCGGGGGACTGGGAATGAACTGGACAACCTCATTATCGGGAACACGGGAGACAATATCCTGAACGGCGGCGCGGGGAACGACGTGTTGGTCGGAGGGCTGTTTCGGGCGTTTGAAGTGGGGCTCTCGGAGACCGGCAGTGACATTCTCATTGGCGGTGAGGGCAATGACGTCTTGATGGCAGACGGAGGGAATTTCGCATTCTACGCGATATCAGGGTTCGAGGGGGGAGAGTATCGAGATGATGTGGTGCGGCAAGCCGACGATCTCTTCATTGGTGGAAAGGGTAATGACACCTATATTGTCCACAGCCAGCAACAGACGGTAGCGGAGCTTGCCAATGAGGGCACCGATACGGTCAAAAGCACGGTCAGTTATACGCTGGGTGAGCATCTGGAGAATCTGGTATTGGTCTCGCCCCCTCTGAGGTTTGACGAAGAGACGGATACGGTCATCCCCCCGCCGCCGCTGAACGGAACCGGTAATGAACTGGACAATGTGCTCATCGGGTCGGGTGATGACAATGTGCTCTCCGGTCTGGCAGGGCGCGACACGCTCTGGGGTGGGTATGCCGTCGAGTCCGAGAGCGGGCCTGCGGGCTCTGGCAACGACACCCTGATCGGCGGCACCGGTCACGACACCTATCTCTTCAATATTGGCGACGGGATCGACATGATTGAGGACGTGGCCATGGTGGGGGAAGGCAATCGCATCCAATTCGGCGCGGGCATTACGCGGAACGATCTGGTGTTGACTGAAGACCAAGCCACTCGCACGCTGACGATTGCGGTCGGTACGGGAGGCGATGCGATCCGATTGACGAATTTCGATCTGATCGGTGTGAATGGCACGTCCGTGGTCGAAACGCTGGCGTTCGCTGACGGAAGCACCGCCAGCCTGGCCAGTTTTTTCGGTCCGGCCATCACCGACGGCGACGACACGATCACAACCGGTGCCGGCGACGATGTCGTCGATGCGCTGGGCGGCAACGACGTCGTCGACACCGGTGCGGGGAACGATACGATCACCGGCGGCGCCGGCAACGATACCCTCATCGGTGGCACCGGCGACGATACCTATATCTTCAATGTGGGCGACGGTGTCGATACGATCACCGACCAGGCCACAGCCGGTGAGGGCAATACTGTGGAGTTCGGGACCGGGATTGCCCCCACAGACCTCACGCTCGACCTGGGCTCGCTGCTGATCCGTGTCGGAACGAACGGCGATGCGATTCACCTCACGAATTTCGATCCGGCCAACGTGCCGGGTTCCCGGACTATTGAATCATTCCGATTTGCCGACGGCACGGTGCTGTCCTACGATCAGCTAGTGGCTCGCGGGTTTGATCTGACTGGGACGGCGGGCAACGATTCCATTACCGGGACGAATCTGGTGGATCGGATCACGGGACTCGCCGGCGACGACACCATCGAGGGAGGGATTGGCAACGACGATCTTCGAGGGGAGGCCGGGTCAGATACCTATCGATTCAACCTGGGTGACGGCATCGACACAATAGACGACACCGCGGCTGCAGGTGCAGGCAACCGGATTCAGTTTGGAGCGGGCATTGCGCAAAGCGATGTGATTTTCGCACGGGACGACGCGGCGAGGACGCTGATGATCCAGGTGGGGAGCAGCGGGACAGACAGCCTGCTGCTCACGAATTTCGATCCGACCGGGGTGAACGGTTCGATAGTGGTCGAGACCCTGGCCTTTGCTGATGGAAGTTCGCTGAATCTGGGTGATCTGTTTGTCAACCATGCTCCGACCGTGGCTGCGCCGCTCGCCGATCAGACCGTGCCGGAGGGTGCGCCGTTGAACATTCAGATCCCGGCCAGCGCCTTTGCCGATCAGGATGCCGGCGATGTGCTGATCTACAGAGCGAGCTTGGCCAACGGGAACGCGCTCCCGACGTGGCTGACCTTCGATGCGACTGCGAGGACGTTCGGCGGCACGCCGGATGACGCACAAGTCGGTAGCCTCGATCTTAAAGTGACGGCGACGGATACGGGCAATCTGAGCGTCTCCGATGAGTTCAGCCTGACCGTGACGAATGTCAACGAAGCGCCGACGGTGGCTGCACCGCTCGCTGATCAGCAAGCGACGGAAGACGCCGTGTTCAGCTTCACAGTGCCGGCCGGCACGTTTACCGATGTCGATGCGAACGATGCGCTGACCTACAGCGCCACGCTTGCCGATGGAAGCCCGCTGCCCGCGTGGCTGAATTTCAATTCCACCACGCAAACGTTCAGCGGCACGCCTGGGGCAGGCGATGCCGGCAGTCTTCAGATCGCCATGACCGCCACCGACAGCGGGAATCTCAGTGCGACCGACCAGTTCGCCTTCGCCATTTCTGGCCCACTCCCCCAAACCCTTATCGGCACGTCTGGAAACGACGTCTTGATCGGTGGTCGAGGCGACGACACTCTCACGGGACTGGCGGGAAACGATGCGCTGACTGGGGGGCAAGGCCACGATCTGCTCGACGGGGGGACAGGGACCGATACGATGCAAGGCGGCACGGGCAACGACACCTATGTGGTCGAGAACATCTTCGATGTCGTCACCGAACTGGCCAACGCGGGCACCGATACGGTGCAGAGCTCGCTCCTGATCTATACCTTGGGCGCCAACATAGAGAACCTGACACTGACGGGGACCGGGCCGAGCGCGGGGATCGGCAATGCGTTGAGCAATCAGTTGGTCGGCAACAGCGGCGCCAACTTGCTCGACGGCAAGGGCGGGGCCGATACGATGGCCGGCGGCGCGGGGAATGATCTGTATCTGGTGGACCATGCCGGTGACACGGTCGTCGAACAGGCCAATGAAGGCGCGCTCGATTCGGTGACGAGTTCGGTCAGCTATACCCTCAGCGCCAACGTCGAGAACCTCGTGCTCACGGGATCGGCGGCCATCAACGGGACCGGCAATGAGTCGGATAACGTCCTGACCGGCAACAGCGCCGCGAATGTGCTCACGGGGTTGGGCGGCAACGATACCTATGTGATCGGCGCGGGCGATACGGTGATCGAAGCCGCGAATGAAGGCACGGATACGGTCATCAGCGGCCTCACGCACTCCCTCGCGGCCAATGTCGAGAATCTGACGCTGGTCGGCTTCGGTTCGGCCAGTGGAACAGGCAATGCGCTCGATAACGTCCTGAATGGGCTGTTGAACCTCGGAGGGAACACGCTGACCGGAGGAGCCGGCAACGACACCTATATTATAGGAGGCGGCGACACCGCCGTCGAAGCCAGCGGCGGAGGGATTGACACCGTCCAAAGCCTTTTGACCCATACCCTGGGCTCGAACGTGGAGAATCTGACTCTGACAGGCATCAGCGCCGTCAACGGCACCGGCAATGCGCTCAACAATGTCCTCACGGGCAACAGTGCGAACAATACACTGAACGGCGCGGGCGGCAGCGATACGCTGCGAGGCGGGCGGGGCAACGATACGGTCAACGGGGGCGGCGGCAACGATACGTTCCTCTTCGGGCGTGGCGACGGCCAGGACCTCATGCAAGACAACAGCGGCACGGCGGACAAATTGCTCTATGATGCCGGCATCAATCCGCTGGATCTCGTCATCAGCCGTCAGGCCAACGACTTGCGGTTGACGATTCACGGATCGTCCGATCGGATCACCGTGCAGAACTGGTATGTCGGCACGACAAATAGAACGGAGACGATTCAAGCCGGCAACGGACAAATGTTGCTCAGTACCCAGGTCGATCAATTGATCCAGGCAATGGCTGGATTTAGCCAGCAAACCGGACTGACGTGGGATCAAGCCATCGATCAGCGTCCGCAGGACGTACAGACCGTCTTGGCCGCCAGTTGGCAGTAGCGGGGGACTGGCTCCGGCGCAGCCGGTGCCTGTCCCCGTCAGACATGTGAGGCGTTGGAGGGGCGAGGTTGGAGATCGGAACGACGGGATTCGACGGACGAGCGACGAGCTTCACGATCACGGTGCGATGAGCTCGTTACCGGAACAGATTGAGGAAGGTTCGTGGGGAGACGATCTGGACTCCACGAAAGTGTTTGAGAGGCTGCAGATGGCGCTTGTCACCCGTAATCAGATAGTCCGCGCGTGCGCTGACGGCGCATTCGAGGATGCGATGGTCAGGTTCGTCCCCTACCACATTGTCGAAATGGAGGGTTGGAAGGATACGACCGCTGAGCGCGCGCAACTCCGTGATCGCGTCACGAACCTGAAGATCGCTCCAACCGAATTTGTCGCGCAAAGTTCGGCGCAGCTCCCGCTCAATCGGCGGGGAATGGTAGAGCGCGATCAGGCCGGATCGCGCCATGCTGAGAATCGTCTCGCAGGGTCCTCCGAACAGCAGAGCCGAGATGTAAATATTGGTGTCCGCAACCGCGGTGATCACCGCGGTCTCATCTGTGCGCGGGCCGGTCGGCGCCGGATGAACCGCTCGAGGTCGGCTTCCGTCTTGATGCCAAGGCGCTTGGCGGTCTCAGCGCCCCACCGGCGGAGTCTCTGCCAGCGTCGCGAGGTTAGGTACTGCCGCAACGCTACCTCAACGAGCTTCGCCGGAGTCGTGGACTCCGCGCTTGCCGCACGTTTGGTCTCACGCACCAGATCGTTCGGAAGCACAATGGTCATTGGTTTTGGCGTTGCCATCGTCGCGTATCCTCTTCAGCGTCAGATCGTGTCGTTAGCTTGGGCTAGGAGACGGGGTTCTGTCAAGCAACAGAACCCGAGCTGACGCCATGCCGGCCGATGTAGGAAATGGTTCTCCTCCTTCCGATTCTTCTCAACCTTCTGCGGTGGCAGAGGGGTCTGACACAGGCCTGATCTGTCTTCTCATCCTTGCCCGGTACTACGATCTTCCCGCTGACGGGTCGCAGTTGCGCCACCAGTTTGCGCAATCGGGACAACTGCTTTCCAATACCGATCTGCTTCGTGCGGCAAAGCATCTCGGGTTGAAGGCCGGGACGCTTACAATATCATGGGATAAACTGGCCGGAACGCCGTTTCCTGCGATAGCGAAGCGCACGGACGGCCGGTATGTGGTGCTGGCCAAGATTGACGGCGACAAGGCGCTGATCCAGGATCCCGTGGCCGGGCGTCCGTTGGTGCTCTCGCGCGAGCAGTTTGAGTCGACCTGGTCGGGCGACCTGCTGCTCTTTACGAAGCGGGCGAATCTGCGCCTGCACGATCTGAAATTCGATTTCACCTGGTTCATTCCCTCCATTGTGAAGTACCGGAAGTTTCTCGGAGAAGTCCTTGTCGCCTCGTTCTTTCTCCAGATTTTTGCGCTGCTGACCCCGCTGTTTACCCAAGTGGTGATCGACAAGGTGCTGGTGCACAAGGGCTTCACGACCTTGCATGTGTTGGCGATCGGAATGGTTGCGCTGGCGATCTTCGACGCCCTGCTCGGCGGGTTGCGCACCTATTTGTTTGCCCATACGACCAATCGCATTGATGTCGGGCTCGGCGCACAGCTGTTCCGTCATATTCTGGCGTTGCCGCTGGCGTATTTCGAAGCGAGACGTGTCGGCGATACGGTGGCTCGGGTGCGTGAACTGGAACAGATCCGTCAGTTCCTGACGAGCCATTCTGTCACGGTCGTGTTGGATGTGCTCTTCACGGTGGTCTTCCTTGCCGTGATGTGGCTGTACAGTCCGATACTAACAGGCGTGGTGATGCTGTCGTTGCCATTCTATGCCTTGTTGTCGATTGCCATTACGCCGGCGATCCGCGCCAGACTTCATGAAAAGTTCAATCGTGGCGCGGAGAACCAGTCCTTCCTGGTCGAGGCGATCAGCGGCATTCAGACTGTGAAGGCCATGGCGGTTGAGCCGCCCCTGCTACGCAAGTGGGAAGAGCAATTGGCCGGCTATGTGGGCGCGAGTTTTCGTGCCACGAGTCTGATTACTGTGGCGAGCCAGGTTGCTACCTGCATCCAGAAAGTGACCGTCGTGGCGGTGCTTTGGCTCGGGGCCTATCGCGTGATTGAAGGGGATCTCAGTATCGGGCAGCTCATCGCCTTTAATATGCTTTCGGCGCAGGTGACCGGCCCGATGTTGCGCCTCGTCAATCTCTGGCAGGAGTTCCAGCAGGTCGGCATTTCGGTGCAACGGCTCGGGGATGTGCTCAACACTCAGCCGGAGCCTTCCTACAACCCGAACCGGACCACATTACCGCAAGTCGCGGGACAGGTCGTACTTGAAGAGGTGACGTTTCGGTACCGTCCGGATGGTGCGCAAGTGCTGCGCAAGGTGTCGTTGACGGTGGCACCCGGCAAGGTCATCGGCATTGTCGGACGGTCGGGGTCGGGGAAGAGCACCATTGCCAAACTGATTCAACGGCTCTATGTGCCGGAGCGGGGGCGCATTCTGGTCGATGGGGTCGATCTGGCGCAGGTGGATCCCGCCTGGTTGCGCCGTCAGGTGGGTGTGGTGTTGCAAGAAAACTTTCTCTTCAATCAGTCGGTACGCGACAACATCGCCTTGACCGATCCGGGGTTGGCGATGGAGCAGGTGATGCACGCCGCGAAGTTGGCCGGCGCCCATGAGTTTATCCTTGAGTTGCCGGAGGGCTACGACACGGTGGTCGGAGAACATGGCTGTTCGCTGTCCGGTGGGCAGCGGCAGCGCATTGCGATCGCCCGAGCGCTGGTGGCGAATCCCCGTATTCTGATCTTTGATGAGGCGACGAGCGCCTTGGATTATGAATCCGAGGCAATTATTCAGCAGAACATGGCTCTGATTTGTAAAGGACGCACGGTGTTCATCATCGCCCACCGGCTCAGCACGGTGCGGCCGGCTCATTGCATTTATGTGATTGATAAAGGCGAAGCGGTCGAGTCCGGCTCACATGAGGAGTTGGTGCGTTTGAAGGGATTCTACGCCCGGCTGTGTCATCATCAGAATGGAGTGAAACCGATATCGGTGTAAGAAATTTCAGCAGAGGAGCTGTAGGGGAGCAGCGATGGCATTCGGGGCAGTAGCACGACATTGGGCCGTATGGAAGGCGGCCTGGAAGACAGAGGCCGGAACGGGGTCAGGAACCATTTGTCGGAACGACCCGCCGGGCGCTTCGCGCAAACGGTTCCTGACCCCCTCTGCGCGGGCTGCGGAGTTTCTCCCCGCTGTGCTCGAAATTCAGCAGTCGCCGCCGTCGCCGATCGGCCGGGCGATTCTTTGGACGATCATGGCGGTCTTCTCGTTCGCGGTGCTGTGGGCGACCTTCGGATGGATCGATATCGTGGCGACGGCGCAGGGCAAGATCATTCCCAGCGGATATTCCAAAGTGATTCAGCCGTATGAGACGGGGGTGATTGCTGCGATCCATGTACTGGACGGGCAGGTGGTGAAGAAAGGCGAGGTGCTGATTGAGCTGGATCCCACGCAAAATCGTGCGGACCATGATCGGGCGTCCAACGAATATCGTGCAGCCAGGGTTGAGGCGGCGAGACTGCGCGCACTGATCGCAGGACAGTCGACTTTTGAGGTGCCTGCCGATGCCGATCCGCAGTATGTCGCGCTGCAACAGCAGTTGTTGGTCGATCAGCTGGCCGAATATCGCGCGAAAGTGGCGGCGGCACAACATCTCGTTGACCAACGCCGGTCCGCCTTGGAGCAAACCCGCGAGAATATTGTCCGTCTCGAAGCGACCGTCCCCATGGAGACGGAACGCGCCGAGGCCTACAAGAAGCTGCTCGAACATGACGCCGTCACCAAGATGGATTTTCTGCAGGCCGAAGGGCAACGCATCGACAAGGTGCAGGAGTTGGCCGGCCAACGGAATAAGGTGAAGCAGGATCAGTCGGCACTGGCCGAGGCCGAGAAACACTATCGCGCGATGGTGTCGGAATTCCAGCAGGCCAGGCAGGTCGAACTCTCCACCACTGAAACCAAGGCCTCGTCGCTTGTTCAGGATGTGACCAAGGCTGGACAGAAGGCGGATTTGCAGAGACTGACGACGCCGATCGATGGAGTCGTTCAGCAATTGGCTGTTCATACGGTGGGTGGTGTCGTGACGCCGGCGCAGCAGTTGTTGATTGTTGTCTCGCAAGACCATCCGGTGGAAGTCGAAGCGCAAGTAGAAAACAAAGATGTAGGGTTTGTGAAGGAGGGGCAACCGGTCGAGATCAAAGTCGAAACCTTTCCGTTCACCCTTTACGGCACTATTCCCGGTCGGGTGCTCACGGTGTCCGACGATGCCGCACCGGTTGAAAAAGTCGGGCTGATCTATCCCTCCCGCGTGAGTATGGATCGAGGGATGATCCAGGTGGAGGGGAAGCAGGTACATCTGACTCCCGGAATGGCGGTCACGGTGGAAATCAAAACCGGCCAGCGGCGGGTCATCGAGTATCTCCTCAGCCCATTGCTGAAGTCCGTGAAAGAAAGTTTGCGAGAACGCTGATGATGCGGCGAGGGATCGTACCCGCGGTCGTGGGGTTGGTCCTGTTTATGCTGAACCCTGTGGCGTGGGCTGCCGAGACGGCGGGGGCCGGTACCCCTGGTCCACCGGCTGTTCTGAGTCTGACGTTGCGCGGAGCGCTGACCGCGGCGGTCGACAATAATCCCGATGTGCAGCTCTATAAAGAACGGATTGAGGCGGCGCAGGGACAGGTACAGACGCAATTGGGCAGCCTGCTGCCCAATCTGGCAGGCACGGTGCGGCAGACGCGGCAAACCCAGTTTCTCGGGACCTTCGGGCTTGCTCCTCAACGAACCGATCCGTTCAGCATTTTCGATGGGCGGGTGAACGCCTCCCAAAATCTTTTCAGCGTGAGTTTGATTCAGCGGTGGCGGGCTTCGCGAGAATCGCTGCACGTGACGGAGTTTGAGTCTGATAGTCGGAAGTATGATGTTATGGCCAGCGCAGCCTTAGCCTACATGGAAGGGCTCAAGGCGATGGCGATGGTCAAGATGCATGAGGCTAATCAGCGGGTCATGGAGGAATTGCTCGCGCTGGTGAAACAACGGCAGCGTGGCGGCGTCGCGACGGGGTTAGACATCGCCCGCCTCGATGCACAAATCGCGAGCGAGCGTCAACTGGCTTCCACCTCCCGTTACGAGGTGGAGCATAGCAAGCTCACATTACTCAATCTCTTGTCCATCCCGTACGACATCACGTTGAGGCTTTCGGATGAACTGAAAAGCGACATAGGGGAGATTCCTTCTTCGCACGGTGCCGTGGAAGGTGCGTTGGGTGCTCGTCCGGAAGTGCAAGCGCAGTTTACCCGAGTGAAGGCTTCGGAGCTGACCTATTCGTCGATTACCGGCGAGCGGCTGCCTTCGCTCGTTGCGCAGGGAGATTACGGCTTGATCGGAAACCGGTGGAACAATACGCTCGATACGTACAATATGGCGCTCTTGCTCCAGATTCCCATTTTCGACGGCGCACAACGGGAAGGGCGGATTGCCGAAGCCCGGAGTCAATTGCGGCAGGAAGCGCTCCGGATGCGGACGGTGCTCAACCAGGTGAAGATGGAAGTGCACGATGCCCTGGCTGCCGTTACAGCGGCCAAGGAACAGGTGGCGATTGCACAAGCCGGTTTGCAGATGGCGACGAAGGAACTTGATCTGGCCCGCGAGCGCTACGCCGTGATCACCGCTGCCAGCTATTTCGAACTGACGAATGGACTGACCAGCGTGGCCAGAGGGAGAGAGAATCTGGTCAACGCGCTCTTCCAGCTCAACGCCGCCCGCGTCAACCTCGCCCGCTCGACCGGCTCGCTCAATTCACTACAGTAAGGGATTTACGACGGCCTGTGCTGTTGGTGATCTACTGCGCGACGGACTGGCAGCGCATCGTTTTGGGGATTCGATGTGCGCCTCCGGTCGATTGTCGACGCAGAGACTAGCCCCGATGCGTTCTCTGGGCAATGAAAACTACTTGAGGGGGATCATAACGCTGATGGCGCCGCCGAGGTCGCCTTCTTTGCCGCCTTCTCGCGGATACCCGGAGATGTCCCGTTCGCCCTTCGGTTCACCGTGGCAGGCCAGGCAGGATTTTGCATAATAGAGCGGGAGCATCAAGCGAGCGCTGCGTCCTTCGTCCACCAGCTCGCTGATGATTTGGGGCTTATCGGATGCGGAGGAGCTACTGAACCGTTCGAAGGCGGCGGCCTCATAGGCGTCGGGCTTGTTTTTCAGATTTCTTACCAAATGGTCGGGTGCTGTCTGCTTCATATAGATCGGTGAAAACTTTTGAAACCGGGCGGCGGTCTCGGTGCCGAAGGTCGCCGGGATGAGGCCTTTGTATCGCAACCCTGGAAGGCTGAGCACGGGTTGGTAGCTTTGGATGGTTCCAATGCTGTCCCTGAAGAGTTGGGCGAGAAGCGGCTTAGCCATTGCCGGAACGGTTGCGCCTTCCAGGTTATTCAGTGCGATTCCGGTCTGCCGCTGGAACTCAGCGAGCATGTCCTGTTCAAATAATTCCGGCGTGAATTTCTTGTCTGTTTGAGTCGGGGTATTGATGAGGCCCTGGTGTTTAGCGACCGTGACCCGACCAGAATCCAGTAGGATCGCCAGCAACCGTGCCGTTTCCAACGCGTCTTCTTGTTGGCCTCCGAACAGGCGGGATGAGAGGGCGGCAAGGGTGAACAGAGCCATTGCCACGAGCAGCGGGAACCGGTGCATTTTCATACGGTCATCATCCCTTCCATTCCACTTGTCGACATCCGCCGGGGGTGTACCCTACCGCGTTAGGGGCGCGCCTGGCCACTCCTCGAAAGAGGGGAGTGCCCAGGCACGCGGGGGATGATGCCGCTGGTGTGTAGTATGTGCTGGCGTATAGTGCGGAGGAATTCGGATGAGCGGGCCGTCGATTCAGGCTCTATGCCGCCATCGCCAGGGGATAGATGAACGAGAGGGTATCTTGCAGTTGGCCTTGGGCTTCTTTCAACAGAGCCGGGCGTTCGTCGGGATTGAATTGTGTGCAGGAGAGTGCGAAGGGATCAAACACTGGAGGCTGTTTGGCACGGTTCGGGTCTAATTCGGCGTGATCGGCGACGGCCCCGGCGAGGTGGACGATCGACGCATGGAGGTTGTATTCGCCGGCGTCATGCGGACTCAGTTGATGGCGAATGGCCTGTTCGATCTGGCCCGGCATGCCCCAGAAGCGAATCAATTCTGCGCCGACTTCGG
>JABFSU010000036.1 GCA_013140455.1 Nitrospira sp.
AAGCTGCTCTGGCAGCTTGGGGCGGGTGGGTGAAGAATATTACGCCTCCGGTTTTGACTCGCCTGCGGCCTTGCTGAAAGCGCGTTTGAACAGCCTGGTTCTGAGTACTAAGTGCAATTCAGGATTTTCAGAAAACTCGCTAAGGACTCAGGACTTTCCCCCGCTACTTCACCGAATCCAGGACAATCTCAAAGTCTCGTCCGCCCGGGAGGGTGGGATTCTTGGCGTAGCGTCCTTCGATGTCGCCGGGCTGGGCCGGTCCGGCCTGGCCGTCACGATCGAGTCGGGCCACGATATCCACCATTCCACGTAGCTCCGAGCCTTCCACCATCACATCGGCATTGGTGATTTCAAAGGAGGCCGGGAAGGTCGGATGATCGATGCGCTTGGCGGCAATGGGGCGCGGAGGACCCTGGGGTCGCTTGACGATCACGAAGAGCACGTCGGTCGGTTTGACTTGATCGGCCAGATTCGGGGCAATGGTGACCCGTCCTGCGACGACCGGCTCTCCGGTGGCCGGATCGCAACTATGGGCGAGTCCGAGCCAGGCGGCGAGCGCCGCCAGACCGATGATCGTGCCTGCCATCCCGAGTGCCTGTCCTGACATACCGGCCATACATCCTCCAGATTCTGAATGAGCGTCGCATTATAGACAGGTCGCCTGGAAAAGGGGAGGGCACGGTTTACGGCCAGGAAGACGCTATTGTATGATGGCTGCCAGTTACACCCTGTGCCGTATGGAGGAACACGTTATGGCTCCCAATCCTGGTTTTCCCTTGGTGCTCGATGTGAAGGGCTTTTCGGTCCTGGTGATCGGCGGCGATGAAGAGGCGGCGGATAAGTCGCAGCGGTTGCTTGAATCCGGCGCCCGGGTGACCGTGATCAGTCCGACGCTGCATGAAACGTTGAAGGTGTTGGCCGCGTCTGCGAAGGTCATTCATCGCGGCCGGCATTTCCGTGAAACTGATTTGGAACATACCATTCTGGTCTTGAATACCATTCGAGGGGATCGGGAATTTGCCAAGATGCTGCTGGCCAAGGCGCGGGAAAAAGGATTCCCGCTGTGGTCGGTGGACATGCCGGAACTGTCCACGGTCACGATGCCGGCAGTGGTGGCGGTCGGGCATGCCCGGGTTGCGATCAGCAGCAGCGGGGTAGCCCCGGCGTTGTCGGGGTTCATGAAGGAAGATCTGGAACGTATTCTCGATGGGGAGTTTTCGGCCTTTGTCGATTGGCTCGGTCATCTCCGTGAGCAGGCGAAGGCGAATGAGCCGGATGCGGACAAGCGGCGCGCATTGCTGCGTGAAGCGCTGGACGGGTTCCGTCTGCTTGGGAAAGTGCAATATCCGAAAGTGTGGCAGGAGGAGCGCGCCCGTCAGACGGCTGCCGCACCGGCACCGGCTGCCAAAACCACATAAAGGAGTCGGCGACGATGGTCTTACTTGAATTCAGTATGTCTCCGCTCGGTAAGGGGGAGAGCGTCGGGAAGTATGTGGCCCGGTCGCTCGATATTATCGACAAGAGCGGCGTGGATTACCGGCTCAATCCGATGGGGACGGTGTTGGAAGGGGAATGGGACGAAGTCTTTGGTGTCGTGAAGAAGTGTTACGAACGGATGCGCAAAGATTGCGGACGCATTTCCTGTACGATCAAGGTCGATTATCGCAAGGCGGCGAAAGGCCGGTTGTCCAGCAAAGTGGCCAGCATCGAGAAGCAACTCAAGCGCCGGGTGAAGCAGTAAGCCGCTCCGCTATCCTGCCTGGTGGTTGACAGAACATGCCGGATTGGCTCTGTTGATCGGCCTTCCGCGTGATCCGACTCTCCCGAGTCGCGATTTTCTCTCTTGAAGTCACTAGCTTTCCTTCCTATACTAGCCTCGCTAGAAACGGACATCAGGCAGGTGGTGCAGCCCGACGAGGGGCCCCTCCATCCCGCGTGGCCTGTCCCCGGAGTGGAGGATGCTATGCTCATTCGGTCATTGGACGGTATCGAGCCGGCGGTGTTGCCATCGATCGAGCTGTTACCCAAAGAGCGCAGGATCCTTGACCGGCCGTTCATGGAGTTTCGCCCGTTCGGGTTGGACGAGCAAGGCCAGACGATCAGGGATTTGAGCGGCATGAGCATTCGGGCGGTCATTCTCGATTTGGAGAAGACGCTGACTCGTGAACGGGGGGACGGCGCAGGCCCGGAGGCCGTCGACGAATTGTGCGTGCTGTTGAATCAGCGCATCAAGGATTCGGTCTACCATGTCACGCCGGAGTTTCTGAAGAACCCCTGGAATAGCTACTCCTACGAATTTGCCGCCTACCTCTACGAGTTCTGCGAACTGTTGACCGGCGACCCGAACTTTATCTTTGCGGGCGGGATGGAAAAAATGTCGCCGATCATTCAGGTGTTGGCGCGACCCTTCTCGCTCGAACAGATCTACGGCATGTTCCCCTATTTCGGAAACAAGTTTGCCTCGGGTTCGGTCGAGTGCCGGGTGGTCGACGTGACGCCGGGATCCGCCACGCTCGCCATGCGGTTTTCCGACCGGACGCTTCGTCAGTTCGGGGCATTCAGGCGGCGGTGCACGTATCTGGTCTGTCAGTCTGCCCAGGGGATTTTCGCGGCGGTTCCGGCGCGCGTGCACGGGCTGCCCCCAGCGACGCTGACGAATCTCTCCTGCGTGTCCAACGACGATGAGTGGTGCCGGTGGCTCATTCGATGGCAAAGCGACGGCCCGGCGCGTTGGGGAAGGGCATCTCAGCCCATGGCAATGTTGCCGGTGCCGTCGGAGCCGGCGTTGCGTGATGCCGTTGCGGCCGAGTCCGGACTGGGTCTCTTGCCGCGAGAACCGGCACGGGGTGGCTGGGGCAATCCGGGTTCCCGGCACCAGTCACACTGGATTCTGTGGAGCGGGTTGATCGGGTTATGTTTTGCGGGAGGACTGCGCCTTTTGCTGCCCGTCATGGGGCCTGCTGAGATGGTGCTTGCGGGGTTGAGTCCGGTTTTGGCTGCAGGGTGGCTGATGCAGCGCCGCCTGCGCAGGGAGAGCCGGCAGCGCGAAGCCCTTATTCACGAACAGATCGCGTTCGTTGAATCGCGGCATGAGGAATTGCGCGAAGCCTATTTAGGGCAGGAGCAGACGCAGGTCGAGTTGCGACGGAAGGTGACGCAATTGACGGCTCTGCATCAAGCCGGCCTCCTCTTCAGCGCGACGCTGGACCGAGACACTTTGCTCGAACGTGTCCTGGAAACGCTCACGCGCGATCTGCATTATGACCGTGCCATGGTGTCGATGTTCGATCCGTTGCGCGCGGTCATTCGACATGTGCGCGTGATCGGAGCCTCCGATGAAGTCTTGGCCTACGCGCAGGACTGCGAGGTGCCGGTGACGGACCGGAACAGCCCGGAGGGGATGGCGGTCTTGCAGGGTCTTCCGCTGTTGATTCCAGATATCCAATCGGTCCGGCAGGAGCTCCATCCGATGAATCGACGGTTGGCGGAGTTGAGCCGGACGAAGTCCCTGATCATCGTCCCGCTGAAAGCCAAGGACCATATTCTGGGGATTCTGACGGTGGACCGGACGCACGAGCCGAGCTTGACGAAGGATGATCTTGAGCTGATGACCACGCTGGCGAATCAAGTGGCCATCGCACTCGATAATGCAGCGGCCTATCAGCAGATCGAAGAATGGAACGTCGGATTGGAGTTGAAGATTCGTGAACGTACCGAAGCGCTGGAGCAGGCCGACCGGCTGCGGTCGCAGTTTCTCTCTCATGTATCGCACGAGCTGCGCACTCCGCTGACCTCCATCAAGGGGTTCGTGCAGAATCTTCTGGACGGACTTACCGGTCCGCTGAACGAGAAACAGCAGCGGTATCTGTTCCGCATGCTGGATAATTCCGACCGGCTGATCCGGATGATTGAAGATCTTCTGGATCGGACCAGGATCGAGGCCGGCCGGTTGGAGGTCCATCCTGTCGATGTGGATCTGGAGTCCTGCTTGACGGACGCGATTGAGCAACTGCGCCCCCTGGCCTCCGCCAAGCGGCAGCGACTGGGCCTCAGTGCGCGAGACATCCGCATTGAGGTGTGGGCCGACCGCGATCGATTGATTCAGGTGGCGGTGAATTTGCTCCAGAATGCGGTCAAGTATACGCCGGAGGACGGTGAGATTACGGTGGCCATCGAATCATCAAGCCCGCGGTTCGTCCGCATTCTGGTCCGGGACACGGGACCGGGGATTCCGGCGGAGGATCTCGATAAGATCTTCGATCCGTTTTTTCGTGTGCAGCAGGGGCAGCGGAGCGGCCCGAAGGGGCTCGGGTTGGGGCTCTCCATTGTGAAAACCCTGGTCGAGTTGCAAGGGGGCAGTGTCTCGGCCAAAAACTGTCCGGCAGGGGGAGCGGAAGTCTCTTTTACATTGCCGCTCCGATCGACGCTTCCGTCGTCACCGCCAAGTCAGCCGGTTGTAGAACGGCGCGTGCTGGTGGCCGACGAAGATCCGGACATTCGGCAGTGGCTGTTCGACCGGTTGAAGGCCAGCGGATATCACCCGGAGGCTTCGACGGACGGGCGGGAAGTGTTTGAGGCGGTCCAGTCGATCGGCTATGCCGGCGTGATTCTCGATGTCGGCCTGGGGCAGAGTATTGGACTGAACCTCTTGAAGAAGATTCGGTTGCAGGACCCTGAGGTCCCGATCATCATCATGACGGCGTCCGGGTCCCGGGAGCTGGCTGTCCAGGCGATCGGTATGGGGGCCCAGGCCTATTTGCTCAAGCCGTTTGATGCCGGTGAGTTGCACGCGGTCATGGAGCGTTGGTTTCAATAATCTTGAGCGGGTGGGGTCGGAATGATTCGATGGCCACCACATACCGGAGGGTATCTTGATAATAGGGGCGTGGAGCCGCGGGCGATCGTTGTTGGCTGCTGTGATCGTGGGGGGTGCCCTTCTATCGATCTGGTTCTCCTCTCCGGCTTTGGCCCAGGTGCCGAGGATCCAGGGGCAGGGGACGTCCGCATCCGGACAAGGGAATGCCTTCGCGGCTCAGGCGGACGATCCGTCGGCACTGCACTACAACCCTGCCGGCATAACACAGTTGCACGGCGTGCAGGTGATGGCCGGAGGGTTGCTGACAGGGGGAACCACCGGTTTCACGAGTACTTCCGGAGCCAATGCCACTGGAACCCGCGACGGGAGTCTGGCATGGCCGGCGCCAGCGCATCTGTTTATGACGGCGAATCTGGGCGATCTTGGAGCAACATGGTTGAACGGGTTGACCGTCGGGATCGGTCTGACGTCACCGTTCGGCTCAGTGAGCCGGTATTCGGATAACGGCCCGCAACGATTTAAGGCCACCTTTTCGGCGTTACCGTTGATCGATATCAAGCCGACGATCGCGTATCAAGTCACGCCGGATTTGTCGCTCGGCCTCGGCGCCGACATCTATACATTTTCAGATATGCTGGGTGAAGGGCATTTTGAGAAACAATTCATTACTCCGCCGGGGTCGCCTGCCGTGTTTGGTGCGGCCGGATCGAAAGCGGAGCTGTATGGCAAGGGTACGGCTGCCGGCTTCAATGTCAGTCTCCTGTATACGGCGTTGCGTAATGCCGACGGAAAACCGATTGCCAATATCGGTCTGGTGTACCGGAATCAGGTTCCGTTGCCGTTGCGCGGCGGGATTCTAGCCAACGGAGTAAAGACGTCGGATGCCTCGACGACTTTTGTCTTACCGCAAGTCATCACAGGTGCGATTGCGACCTGGCCGACCAGAACGGCCGAACGTGAGTGGAAGCTGGAACTGGACGTGGACTATGTCGGGTGGAAATCGGTCAGGAACTTAGATATCTATCTTGCGAACGGCGGCGTCATTCCGCAGCCACAGAGCTGGCGCAGCACTTACACGGTGATGATCGGGACCGAGTACCGGTGGCTGAAATTGGAGTCGTTACCGGAGTGGGAAATGGCCGTTCGCGCCGGTTATACCAATTCGCCGACGCAGGTGCCTGATCTTACCTTCGATCCCGCCGTCCCGTCTGCTGACGTGCATATCCCATCGGTGGGATTCGGCCTGGTGTGCAAGGAAGGAGGGACGATGTTTGGGATTCGTTGCGGCGATTTTGGATTCGGCCCGATCAAGCCCAAGGCCGTGGGATTCGACCTGTCCTATCAAGCATCACTCTACGAACAACGGACAGTGAGCTGCGGGTGCGCCCTGGCCTCAGCTGTGAACGGACTCTATCGCACCACCTATCATACCGGCGGGTTCTCATTCCGAGTGAATTTCTAGCCGGAGGCTGCGAGAGCTAGGAATTTAGATAGCGGCGTGGGATGCGTGGCCCGATCGCGCACAGCGTTTCGTAGGCGATCGTGCCGGTCCATTCGGCCAGATCTGCAGCCGTAATCTGATCGGTTCCCTGGCAGCCGATCAGGATGACCTCGTCCCCGACGGCAGCGTCCTGGATTTCCGTCACATCAATCATCACCATATCCATGCAGACCAAGCCGATGACCTTGGCGCGTTGTCCGCGCACAAGGACTTCGCCACGGTTAGAGAGTCGCCGATTGAACCCATCGGCATAGCCGATCGGAAGTACGGCCACACGGGTCGGCCGTTTGGCCACGAAGGTCGCGTTATAGCTGATGGTGCCGCCGGTTGGGATGGCGCGCATCTGTGCGATGCAACTCCGTAATGACAAGACCGGTTTGAGGCCGGGGGCCGTGATCGACTCCGGCAAGGTGTGATAACCGTAGAGCATGATGCCGGGTCGAATCAGCGAATAGTGCGAGCGCGGATAGCGAACGGCGGCACCGCTGTTCGCGGCATGAATCAGCGGGATGGATAGGCCGCGGGCCGTGATGCCATTTACGACGTCCTGAAAGCGCGCGAGTTGTTGATCGGTTTGGCCGGTCGTGGGGCCGTCGGAATCGGCGAAATGGGTCATCAGTCCTTCGATCCTGAGCGACGCCGGCAATTGGCCTGAGTCGATAAGGTTTAGCAGCTCGTCCGTGGCCAGTCCGAGCCGGCCCATACCCGTTTCTACTTTGAGATGAATCGAGTAGGGGGTTGCGAGCGAGGCGGTGACCTGCGCCAGAGTGGGGAGTAACGCGCGATCACTGATGACGGGTGTCAGGCGGTAGGCGATGATGTCGTGGAGCTGTTCCGTGAACAGAGGACCAAGCATCACAATAGGAACGGTGATGCCGGCCGATCGGAGGGCAATGCCCTCGTCGAGCGAGACGACGGCGACACGGGCCACTCCCTGTGCGATGAGCGATCGTGCAACCTCGACAGCGCCGTGGCCGTAGGCATTCGCCTTGACGACCGCCATGATCTCGCATCCGGGCGAGAGTAGACGGCGCAACTGTGTCAGGTTATGGGTCAGAGCGGAGAGGTCGACGGTGGCGTAGGTCGGAGAGGATGTAGAAATAGTCGGCACGCGATGAGGATGGGTCTGGAAGCCTGACTCAGACTTCCATGATTTCCTGTTCCTTCTTCTTGATCACGTCGTCGATTTTCTGCCCGTACTGCTCGGTGAGCTTCTGGGTTTCCTGCTCTCCCTTGCGCAGTTCGTCTTCGGTCAACTTCGCATCTTTTTGGAGTTTCTTCA
>JABFSU010000034.1 GCA_013140455.1 Nitrospira sp.
ATTTGGACGCAGGACTTGCGATCACAGTGTTTGCGTGCTTAAACTGTGGTCGGAGAAAAGCAGCGGACCAGGAACCACGGCCCATCACGGCAAGACATTGACCGTCTATGGCAGAACCAAAACCACTCACCTACGATGAGCAGAAAGCTGCCGAGGCAGCTTTTGTGGGGGCTCCTTCGAATCCGAAATGGACCGAGGCGGCTCAATTGCTCTACGTCAGGCTTTCGGCGACGGTCCAGACTCGCTCGAAAGAAACGATTGGCACGTCAACCGGGTCCGCGATGCATGACGGGGATACGTCTCGTCGATGAAACCCGCTGTGACTAAGTTGACCGGCATTCCGCGGACTGCCGTACTGTGCTGTCCCCGCTGCTATCGCATGATCAGCTATACACGCGATCAACTCGTCGTTTCTTGCAATGCCTGCAGCCACAGCTTTCCGCAATCTCCCCCTTCGTCGAACTAGTTCGGGCTTCCCAAACACAAGTTTTCGGTCTCTGTTAAGGCACTCCTCCGCTCCGTGCCATCGCCTACACCGTTCATTCGGATCAGGTAGGCTGCACGGGGGCAATAAGAACACGCGATGAAGTTGAGAGGCCCCTGCAAGGGGAACGTGTACCGACACTGACTCAGAACTGAGTCACTTCAGACCTAACACATCCATCATGTCATAGAGGCCCGGCGGCTGGCGTACCACCCAACGCGCCGCGCGCAACGCGCCGCGCGCGAAGGTGTCGCGACTGCTGGCACGGTGCGTCACCTCAATGCGCTCACCCATCCCGCCGAAGAGAATGGTGTGATCTCCCACAATGTCGCCGGCCCGGATAGTCTGAATGCCGATTTCCTGTTTCTTCCGTTCCCCGATCAGACCTTTTCTGGAATAGACGCCGACCTGGTCCAGGTCGCGATTGACGGCGCGCGCAAGTACTTCCGCAATTTTCAATGCGGTACCGCTCGGTGCGTCTTTCTTGAGACGGTGATGCGCCTCAATCACTTCAATGTCGTAGTCGTCACCCAATGTTTTGGCCATTTCCCCGATCACCTTATAAATCAAGTTGACGCCCACACTCATGTTCGGGGACAACACGCAGGGAACCTGCCTCGCAAGCCCCTTGATCTCTTCAAGTTGGGACGGATTAAGCCCCGTCGTGCCGATGACCATAGCCCGACGATGCTGGGCGACGATACGAAAGTGTTCGAGTGTCGCTTCCGGCGCTGAGAAATCAATGACGACTTCACCGCGGTCCATCAATGCGGCCAGATCACTGGTAATGGCTACACCGGCGCGTCCGGATCCGGAAGTCTCACCGGCATCGTCGCCGATGGCATGATGGCTGCTTCCCTCGATCGCTCCGGCCAACGTCAAAGCCGTTGAATCCCGCACCAGCGCAACCAACCGGCAGCCCATCCGTCCTGCCGCTCCTGCCACCACAACTTTAATCATGACCTGGTGTGATCCTTCTGCAACATACGCTAGATAAATCGGCCCTCTTTCATCACTTGCATCAGCTTATCTCGATTGTCCTTGCCCATCGGGCAGAGAGGCAGGCGAAGTTCGGGATCGATCTTTCCCATCATCCCCAACGCTTCTTTCACGGGAATGGGATTCGTTTCATAGAACAGCGCGGCAAATAGGGGGGAGAGCTGGAAGTGGATGCGTCGAGCTTCCTCGACGTTCCCAGCCGCAAACGCCTTGACCATGTTCGCCATCTCGGTTGGAGCGATATTGGCCGTCACGGTAATCACACCTTGCCCGCCGACCGCCATCATCGGCAAAGTCATCGCATCGTCTCCGGCGAGCACCGCCAGACGGTCACCGCACGTGTGCACAATATCCGATGCCTGCTGGATCACTCCGCTGCCCTCTTTCACCCCTACGATGTTCTCAATCACGGCCAGTCTAGCAATCGTCGCCGGGAGCATATTCACGCCGGTTCGCCCGGGAATATTGTACAGTACCAGCGGCAAATCGACCGCTTCTGCAATCGCCTTATAGTGGCGATACAGACCTTCCTGTGTCGGCTTGTTGTAGTACGGCGTAATGAGCAGCGCGGCATCGGCCCCGGCCTCCTTCGCATGCTTCGTCAGCGAGATGGCCTCATCCGTACTATTGGATCCGGTCCCTGCCGTGACGGGGACTCGACGACGAACCACTTCTACCGTCAGCTCAATCACACGGTTGTGTTCCTCGTGTGACAGCGTGGCAGACTCGCCGGTAGTGCCACAAGGGACGATGCCGTTCGTGCCCTTGGCGATCTGCCACTCGATCAGATCGCCCAGTGCCCGCTCGTCGACTTTGCCCTTTCGAAAGGGTGTCACGATCGCGACATGAGAACCGGTAAACATAATGGCTCCTTCTCAAGGTACGGGAATCTGGAGGCAGCCCGCGCCTCGTCTTACTGCAAGAACGCCGGGATGGTTTCGCCCTTGACCAGATCCTCGTAGGTTTCACGCTCGCGGATGACATGGATGTCTCCGCCCTTGACCAGCACCTCCGGGACGCGAGGCCGCGAGTTGTAATTCGATGCCATGACGAACCCGTAGGCCCCCGCGCTCATCACCGCCATTAATTCACCCGGCTTCACGGCAGCCAGCAAGCGGTCCTTGGCCAGGAAATCTCCCGATTCACAGACCGGACCAACGATATCGACCTGCTGCTTGGCTCGATGACCGGCCTCTTCATTGACCGGCTTGATTTCATGATAGGCGCCATAGAGGCTGGGGCGAATGAGATCATTCATCGCCGCATCGACAATGACAAAGCTCTTGGCCTCCCCTTCCTTCAAGTACAACGCCTTGGTCACAAGGATACCGGCATTCCCGACAATCACCCGCCCCGGCTCCATTACCAACGTCAACCCCAAATCCTTGACAAGCGGAAGCAGTGCATCGGAAAGGTCTTGCGGCAATGGGGGTTTTTCATCCGAATAGGTGATGCCCAACCCACCACCAATATTCAGGTAGCGAATATTAATCCCCTGCGCCTTGAGCGTCTCAATTAATGTCACAACTTTTTTCAGCGCCGCGATAAAAGGGGCGACTTCCGTCAACTGAGAGCCGATATGGGCGTGGACACCGGCCACATCAATGTGACTCATGGAGGAAGCCAGGGTGAATTCTTCCACGGCCCGATCAGCCGCAATCCCGAACTTACTTTTCTTCATGCCGGTTGAAATATACGGATGGGTTTTCGGATCGATGTCCGGATTGATCCGCAGCGCCACGCGCGCCTTTTTCCCGACTGCGGCGGCAACCTCTTGAATCGCCTGTAGTTCAGCCGACGACTCGATGTTGAACATCAGAATATCGGCCTTGAGAGCCTCGCGGATTTCGTCGGCGGTTTTCCCGACTCCGGCAAAGACAATCTTGGAAGCCGGGACACCGGATTTCAGCGCGCGAAACAACTCGCCGCCCGAAACAATATCGACGCCGCTGCCCTCTCTGGCCATCAGACTGAGGATGGCCAAATTCGAGTTCGACTTCATGGCAAAGGCGATGACATGGGGGATGTTCTTGAAGGCGCTATCGTACGCCCTGAAATGCCGGATGAGCGTCGAGTGGCTATAGACATAGCAGGGCGTACCGACCTCTTTGGCAATTCGGCTGATCGGCACCTGTTCACAATATAATTCGCCCTGGTGATATTCGAAGTCATGCATCGTGAAAATCCTCGTTCAGTAAGTTGATCCCGCTCACCGCGAATTCCCTGCCCTCATTACCGTGTTCCAACCGGCCGCAACGGCGGCAACTCTTCATCCTGTCCCTTGATTGCGCCCGGCGCGACCTGATCCGAAGACACAGTTGTATTGACTGGCTCTTGGGTCTCGCCCCGTTTCTTCAGCTCCGTCTTCTGTCTAGCAATCGTCGGATTCACACCCACGTTCTCCGGAGCGACCGGAGGGCCCACGACACCGCAGGCGGTCACCATGGTCACTATCATGAAGCTCACACCAGCCAAAGAAACGTAACTCATTTGTTTCATGCCAACAACTTCGCCAGCTCTTTCAGGCGGCGAACCACTTGCAACCTGGCAGTCCCGCCGATCTGCGCCTTCCGGTCGATGGCTCCCTGCACCGTGAGCCGCTGCAGCACGGACTTCTCGAAGCGGGGCGAAAAGGCACAGAGCTCTTTGACCGTGAGTTCGGAGAGTTCGCGCCCGGCATCCAAGGCCCACCGAACGATCCGGCCGGTAATCGCGTGCGCTTCTCGAAATGGTACACCCTTGGTCACCAAATAGTCAGCCAGCTCTGTCGCCAACATCCCACCGCCCGTTAAAGCGCGAGTCAGCGCTGCCCGATCCACTTTGAGCCGACGCATCAGCTCCGTCATGACTTCGACACAATCTTGCGTCGTGTCGAGCGCGTCGAACAGCGCCGGTTTGTCTTCCTGCAAATCGCGGTTGTAGCTGAGCGGCAACGCTTTCAACGTCGTCATCAATCCGATGAGATGTCCGTAGACGCGGCCGGTCTTTCCGCGCACCAGTTCGGGCACGTCCGGATTCTTTTTCTGGGGCATCATGCTGCTACCGGTACAGAATCCGTCCGGCAGATCGACAAAATGAAATTCCTGCGTGGCCCAGATAATGAGTTCTTCGCTCATGCGCGACAAATGCATCATGACGATCGCCAATGCCGATGCCACTTCAATCATGAAGTCGCGGTCGGACACCGCATCGAGACTGTTTTGCGTCACCGCAGGGAAGTCCAACAAGACCGCGGTATAGAGCCGGTCCACTGGATAATTCGATCCCGCCAGCGCCCCGGATCCTAGAGGCATCACGTTGACGCGGGCCCGGGCATCGGCCAGACGCGCGTTATCTCGCAGGAACATTTCCACATACGCAAGTAGATGATGAGCCAACAGCACCGGTTGCGCGCGCTGCAAATGCGTGTAGCCCGGCATCGGCACATCGAGATGTTCCGTCGCCTGCGTCACGAGCACGCGCTGAAATTCCGTGAGCCGTCCGATGAGGATCGTGAGCTGATCGCGCACATAGAGCCGCACATCGAGCGCCACTTGATCGTTCCGGCTGCGGCCCGTATGCAATTTGCCGCCGACCGGACCGATCAACTCGGTCAATCGGCGCTCGATCGCCATGTGAATATCTTCGTCTTCCGGCAGAAACTTGAACCGCTCGCGCTCCAGTTCGTGCTGCACCAACTGCAAGCCGCGCACGATCGTCGCAGTCTCGCGGCGGCTGAGCACACCGGCCTTGGTCAGCGTCCGGCAATGGGCGATGCTGCCGCGGATATCGTGCGCGTACAGCCGCTTATCCACCGCAATGGATCGTGTAAAGGCTTCCACTAACCGATCGGTGGGTTCCCGAAAGCGTCCCGCCCACGCTTTACTCGGCTGCTTGCCTGATACTGCTTTGCCGGGTCTCCGACTGGCCATTAGGACTTCGCTTTCCGCCTCTGTGCCCGGATCTTCAACCGCAGCGCGTTCAACCGGATGAAACCCTCGGCATCTTTCTGGTTGTACACGTCGTCCTCTTCAAAGGTGGCAATATCCAGCCGGTAGAGAGAATTCCTCGACTTTCGACCGGCAAGCGTGCAACTGCCCTTGTAGAGCTTCACGCGGGCCGTCCCCGAGACATCTTTTTGGGCTTCGTCGATGGCCACCTGCATCATTTCCCGTTCCGGGCTGAACCAGTACCCGTTGTAGATCAGATCGGCAAACCGCGGGATCAGGCTGTCACGGAAGTGCAGGACCTCTCGATCCATCGTGAGCGATTCGAGTCCGCGATGCGCGACGTGCAGGATTGTCCCGCCCGGCGTTTCGTATACGCCGCGCGACTTCATCCCGACATAACGATTCTCAACCAGATCGACACGGCCGACCCCATGCGCTCCGCCCAGCTTGTTGAGATGCGCCAACAGCTTGGCCGGGCTCATCTTCTTCCCGTCGACGGCGACCGGATTCCCCTGCTCATACTCGATTTCAACTTCCAGCGGCTTGTTCGGCGCTTGCTCCGGAGAGACGGTCATCTGGAAAATTTCATCCGGCGGCGACTTCCAGGGATCTTCAAGAATGCCGCCCTCGTAGCTCACGTGAAAGAGATTCAGGTCCATGCTGTAGGGCTTGGCTTTCGTGGCCGTCACGGGAATGCCGTGCCGGTCGGCATATTCGATGCACTCCCGCCGGGACCGCAGAGTCCACTCGCGCCACGGCGCGATAATCTTGAGGTCGGGAGCCAGCGCCGTGTAGGTCAACTCAAACCGGACCTGATCGTTCCCCTTTCCGGTCGCGCCGTGGGACACGGCCTCGGCGCCTTCCTGCAGCGCAATTTCGGCCTGTCGGCGGGCGATGAGCGGCCGGGCGATCGACGTCCCCAGCAAGTAGCAGCCTTCGTACATCGCGTTTCCGCGTAACATCGGAAACACGTAGTCCTTCACGAAGGACTCCCGCAAATCCTCGACGTACACTTTCTTCACGCCAAGCTTCTTGGCTTTCGCCTTAATCGCCTGCAGATCTTCGCCCTGACCGAGGTCGGCGCAGAAGGCGATGATTTCCGCGTGATAGGTTTCCTGCAGCCATTTGAGGATGACCGACGTGTCGAGTCCGCCGGAATAGGCCAGCACCACTTTCTTAATCGGTTTTGGTTTCATGATGAACGCTTATGCCCTGCCTTTCTTCTGAGTCAGCAACTGAACCAAGATCGCTTTCTGCATATGCAGCCGGTTTTCTGCTTGATCGATCACGACGGACTGCGGCCCATCGAGCACGTCGGCAGTAATTTCTTCTCCACGATGCGCCGGCAGGCAATGCATGACGATAGCATTGGGCTTCGCCTTCTGCAGCAAACGCCCGTTCAACTGATAGGGCGCCAGCGTCCGCAAACGGCGCGCCTGCTCTCGTTCACGCCCCATGCTGATCCACACATCGGTGTAGAGTACATCGGCATCTTTCACGGCAATCTGCGGATCGACTCCCACTTCGATATCCGAGCCGTTCCGGGCCGCCTCCTGCCGCGCCCGATCCACCACATGCTGATCTGGCTGATAGCCGACCGGGCACCCCAGGGCGATGTGCATCCCCACCTTGGCGGCCGCTTCAATCAACGAATTCGCCACATTATTCCCGTCGCCGATATAGGCGAGCTTCACGCCTTTGAAGCGCCCCTTCTTTTCCTTGATGGTCATCAGATCGGACAGCGCCTGACAGGGATGGCTCAGATCAGTCAATCCGTTAATCACCGGCATGGTGGCTTCTTCCGCCCACTCCTGCACAATGCCGTGATCGTAGGTACGGATCACGATCCCGTCGAGATAGCGAGACAACACACGAGCCGTGTCTGCCACACTCTCGCCCCTCGAGAGCTGAATATCCGCCATGGGCAAGACCATCGCGTGGCCGCCCAACTGATTCATGCCGGCTTCGAACGACACCCTGGTCCTTGTCGACGGCTTCTGAAAGAGCAGCCCGAGCGTTTTTCCTTCCAATAGGGAATGCGAAGCCCCCCGCCGCAGCTTGGTCTTCAGCGCCGTCGCCAGCCGCAGCAATGCATCGATTTGGGGACGCGGCATCGTCGCCACATCCAGCAAATCTTTCGCAAAGGCGACTGTCCGTTTCTTCGATGCCCGTGATGTCGCCATGTCAGTGATGCTGATCCTTTTCCGCCATCGTCCGCTGATTGAAGATCGACGACAAGGTTTCCAAGACACGATCGATTTCCGCTTGGGTGATGATCAGCGGCGGCACAAAGCGCAACACCCGTTCGCTGGTGGCATTCACCAGGACACCGCGGGTCAAACAATCCGCGACAACCGCCTTCGCATCGATCTCCACTTCCAGCCCCTGCAATAAGCCCAGCCCCCGAACATCCCGCACCGCACGATGGCGGTCTTTGAAGTCGGCCAGCCCTTTGGCCAGATAGTCCCCCATGCGCCGGGCCTGCTCAAGCACCCGGCCTTCGATCAAGATCCGACAGACCGCGAGCCCCGCGGCACAGGCCAACGGATTACCGCCGAACGTCGAGGCGTGCGTCCCGGCCGTGAACACCGCCGCAACCGCGTCCTTTGCCAGACAGGCCCCGATCGGCATCCCGCCGCCGAGCCCCTTGGCAAGCGTCATGATGTCGGGCTCCACACCCAGCTGCTCATAGGCAAACAACGTCCCCGTTCGCCCCATTCCCGTCTGGACTTCATCGAAAATCAGGAGAATATCCTTCTGCGTACAGAGCTCTCGCAGATTCTTCAGATAGGCTTGATCGGCGACATGCACGCCTCCCTCACCCTGGATCGGCTCCAGCATGATTGCGGTCGTCTTGTCCGTCACGAGCGATTCGATCGCCGCAAAATCGTTGAACGGCGCATAGACAAACCCCGGAACGAGCGGCTCGAAGCCTTTCTGCACCTTCTCCTGGCCGGTCGCCGTCAACGTCGCCATGGTCCGGCCATGGAAGGAATTCTTCATCGTGATGATTTCGAACCGGTCCGCTCCATGCTTCTCATGCCCGTAGCGCCGCGCCAGCTTGATCGCCGCTTCATTCGCTTCCGCGCCGCTGTTGCAGAAAAAGACCCGGTCGGCGCACGAATGATCGACCAGCATTTGCGCGAGTCTGACCTGCGGCTCGGTATAGTAGAGGTTCGACACGTGGATCAGCTGCGCCGCCTGGCGCTGGATGGCTTGCACCAAATCCGGATGGCCATGGCCCAGGATATTGACCGCGATGCCACCGACAAAGTCGATGTACTCCCGGCCTTCCATGTCGTAGACCTTGGCCCCGCGCCCCCGCACGATTGAAATCGGCTGGCGCGCATAGGTTTGCATCAAATACTTGGCGGCGTAATCTTTGAGTTCCTCGGTCGGCATAATAAACGTATCCCCTCAAGAAAGAAGGGGAAAGCTAGCATAGGGTTGAGTCGAAATCAATAACGGTGACGCCGGGACAGAGGGATTGCCGTCCGGTTTTCCTGAGGATGAGGCGCGAAATGCCAGGACTCGCTCCTTACTCCCCGGATCAGACCGATACACCTGTCCAGTTCCTCGCAATAAGCCCTCAGCCCTGGTGCCCGAGTGTGTTAAGCTGCAGGTCCATGAAATCCTGTCAGCACTGCCGGCAACAGAATTCTGAAGACGCCAACTTCTGCGCTCAATGCGGCCGTGCGCTCGCCGTGACATCCCCTGCCGACTCGGCAGGGAGTACCACCGCTGATGCGCCACCCGAAGCAGCTTCCTATGCTCCCCTGGCATCCGACCAGGATCTCTGGCGGCAGTTCGTCGGCCCGAAGGCCGATTATTACCTCGAACAGTTCAAAAAATTTTCCTCCGACGGGCAACCTAAATTCGCCCTCAGTTGGAACTGGCCCGCCTTCCTCTACATCTCGTTTCTCTGGTTTCTCTACCGGAAGATGTATCTGCACGCCTTTGTGTACGCCATCGGCCCCATGGCCTCGACCTATGTCACCGGTGACATGACCGTCGGCCTCGTGTGGAGCGTCATGGCCGGCGCCACGGCCAATTACCTGTACTACTGGCACTGCAAAGAAGAGATCGCAGAGATCAAGAAAGCAGGAAAGCTCAACCCGGCGGCGCAGGAGGCCGCACTGAAGGAAGCGGGCGGAGTCCAACCCTATGTCATCTACGTGGGAATCGTGCTCTATGTGATTGCGCTGGCCGGCCTTGCCAAGATGATCGAGGAAGGACAGCTGGACGGAGATAAGCTCCCGACACGCCCTGCGAAGCCTGTTTCGACAGTTTCGACCTAGTTCTAGCGACCACCGGCCTGAGATATTCCGTCAGCCTCTTCCCTGCTGCCATCCCATCCAAGCCTGGAACCATTGAAAGTCTTGTTCGTACGCAGCCCCGCCCGCATCGGTCGCTTCCTGTCGCTGTTCGAGCTGCGTGTAGGTGCGGGGCCAGTTTTTCTGCCACCAGGACTTGAGTTCGTCCGGCGGATAGGGCTGGCTATTGGGGTTCAGAATGCCGGCGGCCGCGCAGAGCGGGGCGACCAGCGGCCAGTAGCGGTCCTTCCCCAGCCCGAGACTGCGGAAATGTTCACGCAACAGAAAGACGACCCAGAGTTCGGCACTATGTTTCTTGTTGTGCTTAAACGGCTGGGTCTGGCGGAGCGGAACGGGGTCGAATGCTTTGACAATCGAGGTGTAGTCCGGGCCGCCATAGGTCCCTGCGGCTTCAGCAATACCTTCGACGATGTTCGCCAGTTCGAGTTCCGTGACCGGCGATGCGCTCAGACCTTTTCCCTGAGAGGATTCGGATAAGGGACCAGGGGCGGTCAGCAACTCGATCAGCGGCTTCAGTTCCCGCAAGCGAACGGCGGCCGCCTTGAGAATATGTTCCGATTCAAGCCAATAGTCCGGATCGTTCTTGGTCAACCGCTCACGGCCCGGTGGGGGCAGCACGGTCGGCACCCAATAGCGCATGAGCACGAACAGAACATAGTCGGCCTGTGCGCCGACCTGGGCAATGCGATCGAAATGATTTCCGGTCTGAACGGCTGTGAAGAATGCCTGTGCCCGGTCGAGGACGGCCAGTCGCGCGCCCATCCCACACCACCAGGCTTCAAGCGCGGACCAATTCATATCAGCTGCCGGCGGGACCGTCATGGATCGTCTGTTCCTGCGTGGAGCGAATAGAGCGGCATGGTACTGCCGGTTCCGGATGAAAGCAACGGCTTGACTTGATCGGCCGATCCAGTATTCTTGCTGACAGGCACTTGGCTTCCTGAGAAAAGGAGATGACTATGGCTCGCTTGGTCTTGCTGCGTCACGGTGAATCGCAATGGAATCTGGAAAATCGGTTCACCGGCTGGGTCGATGTCCCGCTGTCCCCGCGCGGCATCCAGGAAGCCAAGAATGCCGGCGATAAACTGCGCGGCTTCACCTTCAACCGGGCATTCACCTCAGTACTGGCCCGCGCGAATGAGACATTGCGCCTGGCGCTTGAGGGCATCGGACAAACGAATATCCCGATCGAGAAAGATAAGGCACTGAACGAGCGGATGTATGGAGAGTTGCAGGGGCTGAACAAAGCCGAAACAGCCAAGAAGTACGGCGACGACCAGGTCAAAATCTGGCGCCGGAGTTTTGATGTGCGCCCGCCAGGGGGAGAAAGCTTGAAGGATACGGCCGAGCGGGTGCTCCCCTACTATGAAAGCAAGATCAAACCCTACGTCCTGAAGGACGAAACCATTCTGATCGCCGCCCACGGCAACAGCCTGCGCGCGCTGGTTATGGAGTTGGAACAGCTTACAAAAGAACAAGTACTGGAGCTCAACATCCCCACCGGCGCTCCACTCCTCTATGAACTCGACAAGAACGGGAAGGTGTTGTCTCACCGATACTTGTAGGGAGCGCGCGCGTGAGGCGGGAAATTACCTGACGTCGTCAAGGAGTTCCGCGTACTGATCGACCGGTGCGTAGTCGATCAAGAGCACCAGCAACTTCTGCCGGTCGTCGGACGACACCACACTCTGGTCTTCCAACAGCGTAGCGGCTTCCGCGCTGAGCCCCATCGGGTTCAACCGGTCGTCCATCAGTCGCGCATAGTACTCCCGCCGCTCATCAAGCTCCTGCCGATACCCATCCCACTGCTCCAAGCCGAATGTATCCGACGACCATTCAGCGGTGACCGATTCAAGCAAGAGTCCGCCGATCAACGCCCGGTACTTCTGGAGAATGTGGGCATCGACCGCCGCCAGGATCCAATAGAGGTTCAACGACATGATTTCCCGCGCGAGATGGCGGGCCTGAGCCTCGGTAACCTCAATCCCGTATTCTTGGATCTGATCGACTGAGATAGGTTTCGGAAGGGCCGCGAATAGACCGGTAGCAGCATCTTTCGGTGTCATGGGAACGAATCTCCCCCAAGCAGGTCGATGAGAAAATTGTGAGGGTACTGCACCTGCGCCCCGACACTCAAGCGCCTTGTTCGAGTCAAAACGCTATGCTAGATTCGCGACATGCGTTCACAATATTTCTTCACACCGAGCACCCGTCAGCTCCACTTCATCGGAACATTCGCACTGGCCATCCTGATTTGGAGCAGTATCTCCCCCGGGCAAGTCCGCGCAGATGAGAACCGGTGGGGATTTGGGTCAGATCTTGGGCTAACAACCGGCACGGTAAATGGAACCGTTTTCGCCCTCGGGTTCAATGTCGACTACTATGCCGATCGGAACTTTTCCTTCGGACCAATGATGCAGATCAGTCCCACCGGCAATCTCTTTCAGATTGCGTTTGCCGGAGTCGGAAAATACCACCTCCGGCTGAATAACGGGTTCAATCTCGTCCCTTTCACCGGCATCGGTCTCATCCATGCCGACCTGGACCGCGGGACCGGACCCTCTCAAATCAATCGCAACGATACCAGTTGGTACATTCCCATCGGTCTGTCGCTGGAGTATCAAGTCATTCACAATATCGCGCTGTCCTCAACGCTGATGGTGAATCTCCACGACATCAATCTCCAGCCTTCCCTGCCGGAGAAAGACCGAACCAGCATCAGCCTGATGTTCGGCTTCCGTTGGGGACCGTAGGCTCACTGCCTGCGCTCTTCCCTTCCTCCAAGCGGCATAGCTAACGACCATCGCCTCTCAGCGATTCAACAGACCGAGCACCGGCTGATTTCTATTCAAGATCTAGGGATGATTGCTGGTGTGAGACTAGGCGGCTTTGGCCGGCTGCCAACGCAGTCCGACATTCAGCAGTTCCTGGAGTAAATCTTTGTAGCTATAGTCGGCCTTCTCCGCAGAATCAGCGAAATCCTCCTCGTGTGCGATTTGAGGATTGGGATTCGCCTCAAGCACATAGACCTTCCCTTCCGCATCCATGCGCACATCGATTCGCGCATACCCGCTGAGACCGAGCGCTCGATACACCCGTTTGGCGAGGTGCTGAATCTCCTCCGCCTTCCCGGCCGGAAGATTCTTGGCCTCTTCCGATGTGATGCCGTACTTGTCTTGATACTTCCGGCTCCACTTCACCCGCTGAGTGGCGATTCGCCTGGCATCCTCGGGAAGCTTGTCCATGATTAATTCCCACACGGGCAACACTTGAAGATGCCCGTTGCCCATGATGCCGACATAAAACTCACGCCCCTCAATGTACCGCTCGACCAGCGCCCCGGTACCGATGCTCTGGTGAATAAAGGCCACGCGCTCTTTGAGCTTCTCGTCGTCTTCAACGATCGAGGCTTGCGAGATTCCCAATGACGCCTCTTCGCTGATGGACTTCACAATGAGCGGGAACGCCAGATCCTTGGGGCGCTTGACGCTCCGCCCCTGCGGGACCACCATGAATTCAGGATAGGGAATCCGGTGATAGGACAGCACCTTCTTGGTCAGCGCTTTGTCACGCGCCAACATGAGCCCACGGGGATTACAGCCGGTATACGGCACGTGCAGCAACTCGAGGTAGGACACGACATTCTGGTCATACACCGATATCCCGTCGAATTCTTCGAGCAGATTGAAGGCGATGTGCGGACGCCATCCTTCGATCGCCGTCCGGATGACCCCCAAATCGCTCTTGACTCCGAGCGGGTGCACATCATGGCCCAATTTTCTGAGCGTCGACACGACATCATATTCTGTCTTCCATCCGACCTTGCTCAGATCATGACCGTTCAGCTCATCCGGCGGCACCAAGTCTTCATGCATCAGGACGAGAATACGCAACCGCCTCATAGGGCCACCCTATGCCGACCGCTACGCAAATAATTCATCGTGTGCACCGTCAGCAAAATGGTAAAGTCCAGCTTGGCCTGTTCTTCTGCCACCGACATGCGAAGATCCAATTGGCGACACCGTTTGATCATGTCCTCTAATACCTGGTCGATAGTGTACTGATACTCTCCGGTCCAACTCGCGACCTTACGGCGCACCTCCCGTCGAAACCGGTTGAGAAAGGTCGCGGCGTTGGGCTTACCAGGTTGCGCCGCCCCTTCCGAAAACAGCCGCTTGAGGTCCGGGTCGTAGAGGAGGGAATGTTCCACACCATAGTGCGCACGCTTCTGCTCGTAATGCTCGCGTAAGGTCTTCTTGAGGCTGGGAAGGGGATCGACTTCTTCAGTCGTCACGACGACCGGTTTGGCCCCGGCCAACTCTTGCATCAACGCATCGACATATTTCAGTTTCTTCAGCACCGGCCACCCGCGATATCGGTCATGCCACGTGGAATCCGGCGTCAGCCACACGGCAAACGTCTCCGCGAAGTCTTCGTCCGGATGGCTTTGGGCATACCACACATCGAGATGCCGGACAAAGCTCCGGCTGTAGGGCCTGGGACTGTAGTACTTGGGGTAGACTTGGGACGACTTCCCGAAGATCGCTTGCCGCGTGCGACGGCGACGGATCCGGTAGGCATTTTCAATTGCGTGCCCGGCCTCATGCCGCAGAATTCGCAGACACCAGTCAGGCGTCCCGCCTTCGACTTCAAGCATCTGCGCCAACTCAAGCTTGGCCAGGCGCGGATGCGCCAGATAGAACGGAATGGCAATGCCCGGCACACCGTCCGGCGTGAACCATTCATTCGACAGCCAATAGTGTGGACGGAATCGCAAGCGCCTGGATTCCAGCTCACGGTCCAACTCGGCAATCGGCCCCTCAAGAAAGCTGCCCTTGACCTCCAGATTAAGCCGGCCCATCGGCAGATCCAACAACTGCTCGTCAGACCACCCGACCCACTCCGGGTCAATCAAGTCATGTGCGGGATGTTTGGTTATCTCAAGTGCTGATCGATACATTGTGCAACCGCTTCGTACGTTCTCGACAGAATGTTTGTGCTACTTGAGAAACTATAGCATCCGAAGTGAAATTCGTCGGCCACGAGACATCGCAAAAGGGACTCGTGACAAAAATCGGAATATCTTGTTACTGAAAGTACAAGAATGAACCACGGAATGAGAATGTTGAGGGGTGAAATTACCGAAGATGAGGCAATCGTGCCGCGAAGTGAGGAATCGCGTCGCATATGTGATCGACCACCGAAATCACATAGGCCTGGGCCTGCGCCTCATTCTCTTCTCAATCAGGCAGCGCCTCATGCACATCAAGGATCGGCTCGTCTCGCTCAAAGCAGAGTTGATTGAAGAGAGGAATCGACAATCCGAACAATTGTCGCACCGCTTCTTGATGGTCGCGCCCCATCGCCGCGACGCAGTCGGCCTGATCGAGCAACGATTGTGTCAGCTTGCGTTGAATGTGTCCAACAGGGTCAGCGCCATGCTCTAGGAGCCTGGCACACACGATGGGATGGATCGATTGCGGCTTTGCCTCGATCCCGGCGGAGCCGACACAATACAAACCTTGCGAACCAAGAAATTGCTTGAGCGCATACTCCGCTGTCTGGCTCCGAAAGATGTTGCCGGTGCAGATGAAGAGGATCGATTTCACGGGCTCGTCCGCCAATTCATTCTACATTTGCTCCATCGACAGCCGGATAAGTGAGCAGGTACAATCGCCCCCATGTCATCATCATCGGCACCTACAGCGTCCGCTGCAAAGCTGGACGAAGAGACCGAAAAACTCCAGACCCGGCTCTGTCGCCTGGTCGGCCAAGCCATCGCCGACTATCGGCTGATTGAAGACGGGGACAAGATCATGGTGTGCCTGTCTGGCGGGAAGGATAGTTATGGGCTACTCGACATCCTGCTTCTCCTGCAACAGCGTGCACCGATTCACTTTGATCTCATTGCAGTCAACTTGGACCAAAAACAACCGGGGTTTCCCGCGCACATTCTGCCGGAGTACCTGACGAGCCGGGGTATTCCATTTCACATTGAAACCCGCGACACCTACTCCATCGTCAAGCGTCTGATCCCTGAGGGCCAGACCACGTGTTCCCTCTGTTCGCGACTCAGACGCGGGCATCTCTATCGCATTGCCTCTGAGCTGGGCGCCACCAAGATCGCACTCGGCCACCACCGTGATGATATCAATGAGACGCTATTTCTGAATCTCTTATATACGGGCAAACTCAAGGCCATGCCGCCCAAACTTCGTTCAAAAGATGGCCGACATCTTGTCATTCGCCCGCTTGCCTTTGTGAAAGAAATGGATCTGGCCCGTTATGCGAAGCTCCGGAGATTCCCAATCATCCCCTGCGATCTGTGCGGATCCCAGGAAGACCTGAAGCGGAAGGAAGTTAAGGCTTTCCTCCGTCAATGGGAGCAACGCTCACCTGGGTCATCTGACAGTATCGCGGCGGCCATCGCCAATGTCGCCCCGGCGCTTCTCATGGATCAGCGCTTGTTCGACTTTCAAACGCTTCACACGGCACAGGACAGTACCGGCGAAGGCGACGCCTGGTTGGATGCGGAAGCACATCCACCGCAGTAGCTCCGCAAAGGGGCGGACGCTCCGACCGAGAACCACATCGCTTCAGGTGTAGCTGAGGAATGGGCGGCTTGCGTGATTCTGACGATGACGTACGATCCGATCCACCGCTCTGGTCGATGGGACTGGCCGTCCTCGTCATCCTCGCCGCCCCTTTGATTTTATATTCGCTCGCGCCGTCAGGTCCGCTGCGCACAGGGGACACCATTTTCTCCCAAGGTCAGCAGCAAGTCCGCGTCGTTGCTCCCGGAACAACTGTAGGACCTCAGGCACGGGAAACCTGCCTGCTCGATCCCAATACTCCCCTCATCATTCTCGAATTGCGAGATGAGCGGGAGGAAGGTGAAATACTCGCCACCGTACAAGGCAATCCTGTTTCCGAATGGCCGTTCTGCCCACCCCACACCCAGGTATGTGTGAACACTCAGCAGATTGTTCAAAAGCCTGATCCATTGGATGCGCCAAAACGAGGGCTGTCGTGGATTGTTGGAAAATGACGGTAGGACTCGCCTCAGGGCTTCAGCTTTGACACAAACTGCTTCCGAAACTTGGCGACCTTTGGACTAACCACAAACTGACAGTAGCCTTGAAGCGGATTTCTGGCAAAGTACTCTTGGTGGTATCGTTCGGCCTCGTACCACGTTGTCGCAGCAACGATCTCAGTAACTACCTGATTAGGATATACACCTTGGGCTGTGACCCCCGCTTTAACCGCCTCGGCCACCTGCCGCTGCTCAGGGGAATGGTAGAAAATCGCGGAACGATACTGCGTGCCTTCGTCGTTGCCCTGGCGATTCAACGTCGTGGGATCGTGGATCGCAAAAAAGATTTCGACCAACTCCCGGCAGGAGATGAGCGTCGGATCGTAGGTGACGCGCACCGCTTCGGCATGGCCCGTCCTTCCGTCACACACCGCTTCGTACGAAGGATTCTCAAGGGCGCCTCCGATATAACCGGATTCAACCGCGAGTACACCCTTGATTTGGTCATAGACCGCCTCCAGACACCAGAAGCATCCGCCCGCCAGAGTGATGACTTCGGTTCCGGTGCTCATCGCGTAGCCATCCTCCCACCGTGCCCCAGTTATCTGTTTCCGAATCGTTCACGTGCCTTCATTACGTCAGGCTCTCCGGCATACTAGTCGTCTTCTTCTTCTTCAATATCCTCAATACCCTCATAGCTCATTTCTGGAAATGCGGCAGTAGCCTTTTCGCAGGCAGTTTCTATCATTTCCTCAGCATCTTCAGCCGAATCAGCGTTGACCAAGAATTTGACTGTAATCGCATACCGTTGCTCCACTCCACACTCCTTTCGGTTCCCCTACAAAAATGAAAAGGCTGAGAACGAGGGCCACGAAGAGACTCTCCGTTTCATCCTGTCTATTGTGGGTACTTTGTTACAGCGAGAGGGAGCATGTCAATCGGTAGTCCCCCTCATAATGTGCTCCCAGCTGGCACCCCAAGCCAAATGGAGCCCGCCCCTCGACGGCAATAGTTCAGCCGAGAGCCATCTAGCTTGGAGGTGTAGTTAGGGAAAGGAAGAGAGTCCGGCACGTATTATTATCGAAGCGGATGGGCGCCGGTGATGAGCGGTCAGGTCTGCTGTTCCTGCTCAATCTTGCTGATAATCGCAGTGATTTTGTCCTGCTCTCCTGACCTGATACGTGTGAAAGCCAACCCGAATGTCTTGCCCTCAACCCAGCGAACGATCGCTTCATCGATCATGATCGGCCAATCGAGGTCTGGAATATGGAGACGACATTCAAACTTATCCCCTTGGCCGACAACTGTTCCACTTTCGATCTTGCACCCTCCGACAGACAGATCGAGGGTTCGTCCATTCCCTTCATTTGGGCCGCCCGAGAAGGTGCTTCGAAACTGCGTGGTAAAGCGAGGTTGATTCCGACGCTCATCGGAACTCGAGAAGCCAGTCTCATCCGACTTCTTCTCAGACTTGAACAGCGAGGCCATTTTTTTCATTGCTGAAATTGGCATATCGGCAAGCTACGTGGAAGTTTTACGAAAAGGTCTCTCCCGCGAGGCGTCCTTCACCAGGATCTTCAGAAAAGGACGCCTCGCGATGATGCCGACTCAAACCTTCTACTGCTTGACCTGAAGCAACATGTGGCCACGCCGATTTTGCTGATAGCATGACTCGGCATGGTCAAAGCAAAACGGCTGTTCTTTACCGAATGACACGATCGCGACTTGCTTGGGACTGATTCCAGCTTCATGAAGATACGTCTTTGCTGCCTTTGCCCGCTTGTCCCCAAGAACCATGTTGTAATCGGTCGTTCCCCGTTCGTCACAATGTCCTTCAATTTTCAAGACGGCACCAGGATGATCTTTCAGCCAGCTTGCATCGCGGTTCAACGCTTCCATGCCGGCACTAGATACGGTCCATTGATCGTAACCAAAAAACACGTCCTGGAGTCCTGCTTCAATGGCCGCCTTCTCCTCCTTCGTCAACTCGGCACGCCGTCTCACGGTGACATCGGAAGGATTCAGTGAGGCTCGATAGCCACTTTGAGCCAATCGCTCTTCATCGGGATTCTGAGAAAATCCTCTGAGTTCTCCTGATGCGCCCCCACGTGCCATTCCTGGGAAATTGGGATTGACGCCTTCCCCATTCCAATTCTTCGATTTATCTGACTTATCTGCTTGTGCCGATGTGACATCTCCATCAGACTGAAGCCATTTCATCCCGCAACCTTGACTCATGATCATGACTAGACCCAACATAACCACATTGGCCAAAGAAACATTTCTTCCCGTCATACAATTCTCCTCAGTTAATAATTCCTATCGTGAGACGATCGTCATGGCTCTATTCGAATGAGTACGAATCTCACATTCTGTAAGAGGCCTTGGCTTCCCTGCCTTGAGACGATCAGTGCAAATCGTTAGATTAACTATAGCACCAGCTTCAGAATTGTCTTCCCCGAGAGCCACTTCACTAGGTCACCCCTCCAATCTTTCAACTTGAGATGAAAGAGATCTCAAAAACTTGGGTCAAAATACCCTTGGATGGACTTAGGCTTGGTGGACGCAAGACGTTAAATTATATGAGCAAATCATGATGTATGAGGACTGATGTATGAGGACTGTGGTAAGCAGGAGTGAGAGCGCCCTAGGTTGAGAGGGAATACTGAGCGAGCGGGATACCGAGCTACAAAGACCCGCCATTCTGATGAGAGGAAGGCTAGCGCGAAGCCCTACGGTCAGACCACCGGGCCGGTCGCATAATCGTCCCCAATCCGGCAACGGCACAGATTAACACCAGCATCGCAAGACCCACAGCAAGAAGAAAACCTGCCTTTACATCATGCAATACAGGGGTCATTATCGCACCCTCCTTATCTACTTACCCACACTGCCATCCACACTTGCAGTACCAGGCACTCATGGGCGCTTCTTTTTGTAGGATCCGACCACAGCAAGGGCAAGAACGAGTCCACCGCCACCGAGCTGATAGTAAAAGCTTATCAGACCAGTTTCTTCCATGTCTCTCTTTTCGGCAACAACCACCCATGGAACAACCCCCACCTGAACTATTTTTACTGTAAGGCATGGGCTGTTTGATTGCTATTCCCCTTTGGCGGGAGAAGAGAGTGAGAGCTAACAGGGGATAAAGCAGCGGAAAGGATTACAGTTCTTACTTGTCAATCACTTAGCAGTCAGTCTCTCTTGTGCGAGTGGTGCGCCCGGCAGGAATTGAACCTGCGACCTACGGGTTCGAAGCCCGGCGCTCTATCCAACTGAGCTACGGGCGCACAACGACACTTCAATCACTTCTGCGGCAGAAATGTCAAGGATGACCGGAAGCACCACCCCAGACATCAGCACAGAACATGGAGACCTACTCGATCTACCGCTGGACGGAGGGAAGAATCATCTCGACGATTTGATTGATGGTGCATCCATCGGTGGGCACAATATGGTCGGCTGCCTCTCGGTATTTGGGCGTTCGCACTACCAGAACCTCCTCAATCTCCTCAACGAATGATTTGGCACCCGTCAGTGAGGGGCGCTGGGTATCACGCCCGATGCGCGAAGCGATCGTTGCAACTGAAGCGGTCAGCCAAAACAGCATGCCGTTCTTTTTCAAACAAGCCATATTCTCCTGACGAAGAATCGCTCCTCCACCCGTATCGATAATCAATCTATCTTGTGCTGAAAATTCCTGGCAGACCGTCGATTCAAAATCGCGAAAATACTCCCAGCCATGCTGCGCGACTATCTCCGGAACTGATCGCCCCGCCCGCCGAACAATTTCCGCATCAGTCGAGACTAGCGGCCATCCGAGCCTCGCAGCCAGTACTTTCCCAACCGTACTTTTCCCCGTCCCGCGATATCCGATCAGCACGATGTTCATCGGAAACGAGACTCCAACACGGCTCGCATGACATCCGCCGGAGCAGTGTGATTCGTCCACAACTCGAATTGCGCGGCAGCTTGATGCAGAAACATTTCCAACCCGGGGATCGTGACACATCCTGCCAGCCGGGCATCCTTAAGCAATTGTGTCTCACGCGGATTGTAGACAATATCCATGACGGCCAGGCCTGCGTGCAAAAGCGACGCCGGCACGCAAGTCCCTTCAGTCTTTGGAGACATGCCGATCGGAGTACAGTGGACCAGGATTTGCGCAGCAGGAAGAGTCTTCGCCAGCACGGCCTCGTCGAGGTGAGCCTCTTCTACTGAAAGCGGAGTCTTCGATCGAAGATCCGCTGCCAACCGCGAACGTTCATTCGCGTCCACACCAAGCAACGTTAATCCCGCGAGGCCCGGCTCCCCGGCAAGCGCAAAGGCAATCGCTCGTGCAGCCCCTCCCGATCCCAACATCACAACGCGCTTTCCGGCGAGAGATCCAACCCCTCCACGAAGCGCACGCAACGCACCAGTGGCATCGGTGTTGTACCCAACCAGCACGCCCTGCTTTGCCACAATAGTATTGATGGCCCCGATGTGCCCGGCGGTAAGCTCAATCTCGTCGAGAAACGGGATCGACGAAACTTTATGAGGGATCGTGACGCTGGCGCCTCGAAACCCACCCAACGCGCGGAGCCCTCCGATCGCCTCACCGATCGCCTCGACTCGAAACGCGAGGTACACCAGATTCAGCCGAAGTTGTTGGAATGCCGCGTTGTGGATGGCGGGAGAAAGCGAATGTTCGACGGGATTTCCGATAACCCCGCAGAACCCTGTGTGTGCGTCAATCTCCATAAATTCAGCTCACCTATACTCTGAGACTAGTGGGACTGCTCACCACACTGTCATTCCACCATCAATGCGAAAAGTCCCGCCGGTAACCCATGCCGATTCGTCCGACGCAAGATACAGGACCATGTTCGCCACTTCTTCAGGTTTGCCCGGGCGCCGGATCGGATAGTGCGACAAGATCGATCCAAGCTGATCGGGATTGGCCATCAAGGGAGCAGCCATCGGCGTATCGATCAAGCCCGGGTTCACCACATTGCACCGAATGCCATCGGTGGCGTAATCAATCGCGATCGATCGCGTGAGCGCGTCGAGCGCTCCTTTGGAAGCCGCGTACGCGGACAGCAGCGGGATACCGACCAGACTGGCAACCGATGAAAGATTGACGATGGATCCGCCGGCTTGCTTGAGCATTTCCGGAATGACCGCCCGTATCATGCGGAACACCCCGGTCAAATTCACATCCAGCACATGCGCCCAGGCCGCATCATCCATCTCATGAAGGCGTTTGCCAAAATCTCCGACGCCCGCGTTGTTCACCAACACATCGATTTTTCGAAACGAAGCTAACGCCTGCTGAACCACAGCCCGTACATGACCGTCATCCGTCACCGACCCGGCGACAGCGAGCACCTTGCCGCCATGCGCTGAAATCTCACGTACCACCCGATCGAGTTCGGCTTGGCGTCGGCCCGTAATCACAACGGCCGCGCCCTCTTCGGCAAACCGTTTGGCGACGGACTCCCCAATGCCGGCATTCCCGCCCGTAATTAATGCCACTTTTCCGTCCAACCGTTTCATGATGCCGCCCCTTCTGTGTCGCTGTCCCCGGGGGACTCTGAAAGAGCCGCCTCCGCAAGATCCGGCTCGCGACCTCCCCCCAGCAGACCCGGCTCGACCTTCCTCGCCACCGTGATAAAACCTGAATGGGCCACCATCCGATGATCCGGACGAACACTTCGGCCTAACACCGACCACGTACGGATGAGGGACTCGAACGTCTCCACCATACCAAACACTTTAGCCCGCTCAAGCGCTTCAACGGTTTGAACGACTTGCGGAACCGTCGGCACAAAACTCAGATAGATGCCGCCTGATCGCAAGGCTTTAGCCGCATGCGGCACAACCTGCCAGGGTTCCGGCAAATCGAGCACGACACGATCAAATGGAACACCGTCATCTAACAGATCAATCCCCTCATAGGCGCTTTTTCTTAATGACACAAGATTTGGTGTCGGGCCTAAATAACGATTGATATTCGTCAGCGCCGTTTTTGCAAAGTCTTCCCGCAAGTCGTACGTCACCACAAGGCCCTGCGGCCCCACAAGACGTAAGAGCGCCATGGTCAGTGCACCGGACCCGGTCCCCGCCTCGAAGACGCGCGCGCCCGGATACACGTCCGCCCACATTGGAATGAGTGCCAGATCCTTGGGATACAGCACCTGCGCGCCACGTGGCATTTTCAGGACGTAGTCACCGAAGGTCGGCCGCAACGCCAGCATCTTCTTGCCCCCCGACAAAGTCACCACCGTGCCGTCAGAACGGCCAATCATCTCGTCATGGGGAATCTTCTGCCCGCTAAATTGATATGTCTCACCGGCCTTAAGCGTCAGCGCGTACTGCCGCCCTTTCTTGTCGATGAGATGGATGCGTTCGCCTGATAAAAGTTGTGACATGGGGCGGCATTCTAGGGGGTTCGTTCTCCCCTTTGCAACCAATGCTCGGGCGACATGAGCATGACCTCATGAAATGATAGGCCTTCCCTGCGCCTCACGAGCAGTCACTCCCCTCTCGATATCCGTTACGCAACATCGCCGCCATTCCCGCGACTCTGATTGCCTGAAGCCTCCTCCCACCACGCCTGCGGACGGAATGATTGAGTGAGGCAGATCGGCTGGCACGCAGTGCAAATCATACATAGTTGCCGCATTCGCATCACACCTCGATTCAGATTCTCTCATTAAGCCCCCCTAATCTTGCTGCAATATCTTCAGGATTGCGCGTCTGCCTTCTCATGTTCAATCCAGCATCACTCTTGCTTCGTAGAAGGACATGAGAGGCAGAAATAACGGTGAATCTTCTTGATCCCAGGCAACTCTAACAGGAGTGAACAGATGCGAAACCAGGAGACAAGAGGTGACGCGATGGAACATGAAGATCTGCGGACAGCAGAAAGCATAGACGACCAGGCCACGACAGCCGACGTCGACACCGACGATTCTGACGCCAGCGATGCGATCGAAGCGATCGGACGGGAAGCGGAAGTGGATGCTGAGCCGGCGGAGAAAGGCGTGGAAGCCGCCACGCTCAAGACAAGTCCTGGCGCGAGCCCCTTCCTCCTGGAATCACTCTACTTTCGCTCATTCGGCGAGCGCGCGCTTCTGACACGAGAAGAAGAAATCACCTTGGCGAAGCGCTTGGACGAAGGCTCACGCCGTATTCGAGTGGCATTGAAGGAAGCGCTGAAAGTTATGGCGCGCGCGAGACGCACTCCCATTCTGCTGGAGTCGACAAAGTCCCTTCAACTCGCACGCGGGCTCAGCGGATTTTCCGCCACCGCGCTCGATACCGTCGAGCAGGCCATTCTGAATATTCTGAAACCTGCGATCCGGGAGATGAAGCCTGCAGCTACCGTCGCGAAACAGCTCAAGGCCGTGCTCGATGAAATTCGGGCCGCCCGGCTCGTCTTGGAGCGAGGGAAAGACGAGATGGTCCGTTGCAATCTCCGCCTGGTGGTGGATGTCGCAAAGCATTATACCCATCGAGGCCTGACCTTGTTAGACCTGGTGCAGGAAGGGAACATTGGATTGATGAAGGCCGCCGAACGGTACCAACACCGGAAAGGCTTTAAGTTCAGCACCTATGCGACCTGGTGGATCCGGCAAGGAATCACGCGGGCCCTGGCGGATCAGTCTCGGACGATCCGTATTCCCGTGCACCAGACGGAGGCTTCCAGCCGGATTCTGCGGGTCACGCGTCGACTCGGGCAACAGTTCGGCCGTCCGGCCAAATTAGAAGAGATTGCCAACGTACTGCGAATGAGACCTGAGCGGTTGCATGAAACCGTGCAGGCATTTCAGGAACCAGTCGCCCTCGAACGACCGGTCGGGGACGGTGATACTGAGTTCGGGGAGATGATTCCTGATCACCAAGTACCGCCACCCGATGCCCATGTGCATCGTACAGAGATGACCCAACAGCTGGATCGTATCTTGAGTACCTTGACTCCGAGAGAACAGACGGTCATCCGGCTCAGGTTTGGAATCGGGCATGATGAGCCCTGCACGCTTGAGCAAGTCGGCCAGAACCTGTCGGTGACACGTGAACGGATCCGACAAATCGAAGCGAAAGCCCTCAAAAAGCTCAAAACACCTGAAATCAAAGAGCTGTTTGCGGCGATCAAGTAACCCTATCCTCTCAATCAACAGGCGCACAAGCTCTCTAGCTCGTGCGCCTGTTCCGTCTTTCCCCGACCTCTCAGGTATGAGAGAATGCGATCCTCGTTGGATCCGTGTCTCCGACTTGTTGAAGGACACCGATGAAGCAGTCCCAACCAATCGTCAGGTCTCTGCTGCCACCGGCTGTGATGATCCTGGTGATCTCCGCCCTTGGGACCTTCGCATGGAATACTCAAGCGATCGCTGACGACAAACCCCTATCGGTGCCGGCCGTCGTAGCCAAAGTGCGCCCCTCCGTCGTGACGATCTTGACGCGTGGTATGCCTTCAGCTCCGTCCCTCCACGGAGCACAATCAGGTTCGGGCTCAGGCATTGTGATCGATACAACCGGCTACATCCTGACGAACAATCATCTGGTCGAAGGGGTCACGAGTCTCGTGGTGGGATTGCCAACCGGGCGATTGACGCCGGGGCGCGTGGCTGCGCGGGACTTCCTGCTGGACCTCGCATTGGTCAAGATCAATGCGACGGATCTCGTCCCTGCCACATTGAAAGCATCGGCAACCTTGGAGATTGGGGAAACCGTGATCGCGATCGGGAACCCCTTGGCCCTCAAGGGGGGATCGACTGTCACCGTAGGAGTCGTCAGCGCACTGGACCGTTCGGTTCTCACCCCAAACGGCGAGACTTTGTACGATCTGATCCAGACGGATGCGGCGATCAATCCCGGCAATAGCGGTGGCCCGCTCGTGGATTTATCCGGCCAGGTAGTCGGCATCAATGTCGCGATTGCGCCATCGGCCCAGGCGATCAGTTACGCAATTGCCATTGAAGCCGTCTATCCTCACATCCATTCGATGATGCTTCGTGGAACCATCTCTCGGCCGGACTTCGGGTTTACGCCGGTGACGGTCACTCCAAGTGTCGCCGCCAGCTTCGGGTTGGAGGCAGAGCGCGGGATTCTCGCTCTAAACGTTGATCCGGCCAAGGTCGCCGGCACAGCGGGCTTGCAAACAGGAGATGTCATCACCGCCCTGGATCAACGCCAGCTCTACAATATGGGGGACTTCTGGCATAGCGTGATGCAGGAAGACGAGCAACCATCCCTTCACATGACAATCCAGGGGCGTACCGGCCAGACCACGTTGACCATGCCACGGCCAGTGGTGCAGAAGTTCATGCCATGACAACACCGGCCGCTCTAAGCAAGTCTCACGTCGCTGACCAATCCAACATACATGGGTTCCACACTTCGACAGAATTGCTCTGGTTTTCTTCGCCTGTCCGCTACGCGGATGCATGGAACCTTCAGATGCGTTTGCATCACGAGAGAGTCATGAACTCACGACCCGATACCATCCTCATCCTCGAGCACCAACCGGTCTATACCGTCGGCCGGCGAACCCCGGTTTCGGATTGGGGAGACGACCCCACAGCGACCCACGTGGACGGAATCGAGATCCACCACGTCAATCGGGGCGGCGCCGTGACCTATCATGGGCCCGGGCAACTCGTGGTGTACCCCATCCTTCGCCTGACAGACCATGTGAGAGGCGTACGGGCATACGTGGCACAACTAGAAGAAGCTGTCATTCAATGTCTGCGGCAGAACGGGATTGCCGGCCATCGGCAAGCGAAGACCCCGGGCGTCTGGGTGACAGGTCCCAAAGAAGCCAAGATAGCCTCGATCGGGATTCGAGTGGATCGAGGCGTGACCATGCACGGACTGGCCCTCAACGTGGAGATGGATCTCTCACCATTTCGAGGGATCACTCCCTGCGGTCTGCAAGGCAGCCACATTACGTCAATGGCTAAGATCGTCGGCCAACCGGTTTCCTTGTTGGCCGTGACGCACTCGCTCCTGGATCAACTGAAACAGACCTTGGCCCTCAGGTGGACTAAGACACCGGCTCCCATCGAATTCCATACGGCTGCATGATCATAAACTCGACATTCTCTCCAGATACAGAGTGAGGGCGCCATGAAAGAATTCGATACTCCAACCTTTCGATTAGCCGTCTCCCAGTTTGACCAGGCAGCGGAGGCGATGCACCTGGATTACAACCTGCGTGAGCGGCTCAAACAGCCCCAGCGTTCGCTCGTCGTCAGCATTCCTGTCCGTATGGATGACGATCACGTCGAGGTCTTCACTGGATACCGCGTACAGCATGACTCCTCGCGCGGCCCTTCCAAAGGCGGTGTCCGCTATCATCCCGACGTTAACCTCGGCGAAGTGGCGGCGCTCGCCATGTGGATGACGTGGAAATGCGCTTTGGCCGGGTTGCCCTACGGCGGGGCCAAGGGCGGCGTGGCCGTCGCGCCCAAACAGTTATCCCCTGCGGAACTTCAACGGCTGACCAGACGCTACGCCGCGGAGATCTTCCCCTTGATCGGCCCCGATAAGGATGTACCCGCGCCCGATGTCGGGACGGACGCACAAGTCATGGCCTGGATGATGGACACCTACAGCCAGCAAGTCGGCTACGCCGTCCCCGGTGTGGTGACAGGGAAACCCCTTTCGCTCGGCGGCAGCTTAGGTCGGGAAGAAGCGACGGGACGCGGGGTCGTGTATGTCACGCTGGAAGCGCTCCGGCATCTCAAGCTCTCCATCGACCGCGCCACCGTCGTGGTTCAGGGATTCGGGAATGTCGGGATGCACACCGCCCTCATCATGGAACAAGAAGGAGCCCGTGTCGTTGCGGTGAGCGATGTCACCGGCGGCCTCTATAACGAGAAGGGGCTCAACATTCGGGAGCTCCTGGACCGCTACAAAACCAAGGGCCAGACGCTCAAGGACACCAAGATGGGCGATTGGATCACTAACGAGGAGCTGCTCCAACTTCCATGCACCGTGTTGGTCCCAGCCGCGCTGTCGGAGCAGATCACCGTGCACAATGCCGCCGCCCTTCGGTGCCGGATCCTCGCGGAAGGCGCCAATGGCCCGACCACTCTTGAGGCCGATCGGATCCTCGAGGACAAAGGCGTTTTTATTATCCCCGACATCCTGGCTAATTCCGGTGGCGTCATCGTGTCCTATTTTGAGTGGGTCCAGGACCTGCAGCGGTTTTTCTGGAATGAAACGGATATTCGAAAGCGCCTTCAGGACATTATCATCTCGGCATTTCACCAGACCAAACTGTTCGCCACCGAAAAGCGAGTCTCTATGCGGATGGCCGCACTGATGAACGGAATCGACAAGGTCGCCCAAGCTCATTTGCAACGAGGTTTGTACCCTTGATCCGGTCCTTCTTCACACCTATGACTACTCCCTCTAGTTCATCATGAGGGACTATGCCTTAGCCGCCATTGCGGGAATCTGGCTCGCCGATGGGTGCTCTCTATTGTTGGCGCCTCGCTTCATGGTTGAACGTTTGCGGGAAGTGATCCGCCAACAGCCGGCAATCTAGACCTGGCAGTGGTTGTCTGTCGTCGCCGGAGGCGTCCTGCTGATCGCAGCCTTACCACTCACGTACCAACCCCTGTGGGTTGTGACCGCCTTAGCCATGCTCATCAAGGGAGTGTTCCTCGCTCTGGGACCGGAGGCGTGGCGATCACGCTTGGTTGAGTGGTGCCTGAACCGGGACGATGTGGACTACCGGTTTGTCGGTATCGGTTTATGCACGCTTGCCGCACTCCTTCTCCATGCGCTAGGGTGGCTGGGATCGTCATAGCTGGAGGGGCAGAGAATCATGACCGTGAGTCGTGCCGCTATTGCATCGGCCTGGGAAACACATTGCAGCGAAGGCTGGCCAACCTTTGCCAGCCCCAATCAAGGACAGCTGATGACCCTCGATACCGTCATCAGCGGCTGCGTCGTATTTTTCTTGGACAGCCCGGAAGGGTTAGACCGTCAGCGAATCGAGATTCTGAAAGATTGCCTGGCGGATCTTGAAGAGGTGACATCGGAGCTGGAAACGGATTCCCAACCATACTTCGTACGTCTCCATCGTCTCGGCGAACTGCTGCTGGCCACCACCGTACCCGTCTAAGGCACGTCTCGCATTGGCAATTCCCCGGCTCACAGCTTTTCTCATTCCCAACCGGACCTTTCTTGCAAGTTCATCTTTCCTTGGATAGAATGTTCCAAGCCTGATGAAACCTGCCTATCCTTGAAACGATCAGAATAATCTGTACGATCAACTGACATCTTTGATCTGCGAAAGGGGAGACGATGAGGGAGAAATACGGATTGCCTGTGCTGGCCGGAATGCTCGTGGCGATCCTCACCAGTCCGACCTCATCGTTGCATGCTGAACCCTACGAGCTGAGCAAGAATGATGTGATGGAATCGAAGGAGATTTCCAGCGCCACAGTGTCGCTCTTTGGGGTGAAGTTAGGCGACTCCGAGGCGAAGGCGCTGGATGTCCTGGTGAATGAGAAGATTGCCGGGATCAAAGCGGAACAGGAAGCAGCATTCATTTTTCTGATCGATCAGCGGAAGCCCACCGGTCCAATGGCTGGCGTCCGTGTCCAGGATGGGAGAGTGGACCTCATTTTCATCAACAACCGATTTACCCACAAGGCCCGCGGCATATTTAGAAATGTGTTGAACAGCGAAAGCCCTGAGGACATCCGGAAATTGTTGGGAAAAGAAGAGTACGGGGATGAAAACGTGATGGGCGCCGTCATGGCCTATGACAAGCAAGGTTTTCAGGTGAACTACCTCGGGAAGGACGTCAATATCGAATTTTCTACCCCCCACTAGATCTCTGTTGTGTAGCTAATACCGCCCCCCTTCCCGCGATCTATCGCGAAGCCACCGTTTTTCCACTCATAAACTTTATAGCAGGAGGGCGAGGAACCGTGCTGCTTCACGGAATCCCAATGGAGTCCTGATGTCGTGTCGGGACAATACCGATCGAGCCCAAACCAAAAATCGCCGACATCGACTGATTCGTGGAAGACACCACTATAGCGGGATGGCGTGTAGGCAAGGACGTCTTCGCGAAGTCCATCAAGGCGTCGAAACACCATCCAGCATGAAAGCTGGGCCTGACAACATTCGAATGGCTGCGCGCTGAACAAACCCTGTAGATGAGATAGAAATGAAGAGGGACTTAATGCACCGTTGCAGTAGATTTGAGTCCAAAATCAATAAGACTCACGGCGGTGTTCCAGCGACGGTTGGAGTTTAAGATCACGACCAACAAGTCACTGCCGTTTTGGGAAACTTTCGCAATGAGGCACCGGCCCGCTTTTGAGGTAAACCCGGTTTTGACACCTTCCACGCCGGGGATGCGTCCCAACAGCCGATTAGTGCTGTGCAGAACATACGCACGGTGACCGCTGATTGGAGTGATAATCTCACGTTCTTCGCGCACGAGCGCACGGAAGATGGGATTTTGCAGAGCGACCTCACTGAGCTTCGCCAGATCCTCGGCCGTTGAATAATGCTCAGGTCCATCAAAGCCACAGCCATTGCTGAAGTGGGTATCGGTCAACCCGAGTGCGGCAGCCTTCGCATTCATGAGCATGACAAACTGCTCTTCATCACCGCCGACATGTTCCACCGCAGCCAGACAGGCGTCATTGGCCGACACGATCAACATGGCTTTGAGCAAGTCTTCGAGTTTGAACACCTCTCCTGGACGGAGCCGAAGATGCGTTTTAGGCGCCCGCGCGGCATTGCGACTGATGGTCGCCTGATCATCTAACTTCCCCTTCTCCAAAATCACCAGCGCGGACATGATTTTCGTGAGGCTCGCGGGCGAGAGTCGCTTGAGGGATTCATGCTGGTAGAGCACGCGGCCGGATCGAAGCTCTTTCATGAAAATGCTATGAGCGGGAGCCACTCGCCAAGGAAGGCGGTCGCCCGATGTACTTACGGCCCGAATCTGGCGCTTATGTTTATGGCTATACTCGGCCTGGGCATCGAGAGGAATTCCCAAGACCACGGCTCCGAATACCGCAGCCAGAACCGTTGACGTGAGGGCAAATGACTTGACCAATGAGGTGCTCCTTACCCAGGACGGTGAGCTACAGGGACACATTAGAGCGGGTAGGATTCCCGCACTTTCCCGCCACGAACACCGCTATCAATCACCTTATGAAAAAACCGCAGGACATCCGCGAGATCAATCCAAAACCCGCAGTTCAAGCAGCGCGCAAAGAGCCGCCGATTCATGAGCGTATAGTGCCGCTCGACCATCATGAACCCTTTGCATTTCAAGCAACGCATACTATCGCGTCTACAGTGTCATTACCGAAGTCGATTGAGGACAACCGCTAAGCATCCGGCCAGAAGGCCTCCACCAAGAATGGTGGTACCGAACGAGACCACCGCGGTGGTGCCTGCAGCAGGCTGGGTCCCTTCCAACAGATCGCGTATCCCCCCTTGCACCATGAGGACAGCAAGGGTCAGGACTGAACCCATTGCAAACCACCAGGTAAATGTTCTCAGGGGCATTACGCTCACACGGACAACAATGTGTCGCGGACTCACACCTGTCGGCCACTCTAGCGGAGGGTCCAAGACCTGTCAAGAAGTGCCGGTATTGCGCGTTTTGCAAAGGCGTCAGCGCTCATTTGAAGCGATTGGCGATGGTTTTCCCGCTTTCAGCCCGCGATGAAGAAAAATTGAAACGGTCCCATTTCCATTATCGGCCGTCACCAATCCTGGCTCTTCGACGGCTTTGGTGGTCACCCAGAATGTCGCCAGCGCAAACGGCCCCGCCTTTGTAGGATAGTTCCTGGGTGGATAATGAAAGGTTCCGTCACCCTTGCCGAAGAGAATCGACAGGTCGTTGGACTGCAAGTTCGCAATGGCGACATCAAGGATGCGATCGCCGTCGAAATCACGCGTGACGCCTGAGATGGGCCCAGCATCGGCGCCGGAATCTGTTCCCGGACGAAATGTGCCATTGCCATTGCCGAGGTATGTCGTGAAACTATCCCGTTCGCCATTGATCACAAGCAGGTCGCGGTGGTGATCATTGTTGAAATCGGCAAATGTGGCTGAGAGCGGACGCTTGCCGGTCCGATAGTCTTTAGGGTCGCGAAACGTCCCGTCCCCGTTGCCCAGCCAGATTGACACGGCATTCGACATGGGGCCGCCGTTGGTGACGACCATGTCGATCTTCCCATCGCCGTTGAGATCCGACAGCGCAACAGACGTGGGCGTATCACCATAGGTATATTGCGCCCCATGGTGAAACTCTGGGGTTCCGGTTCCAAGAAATATTTGGATCTTATCGTTTCGCAATGCAACAACGACATCGGGGTGACCGTCACCATTCAGATCCTCGGTGGCCAGGGCCACCGGCGTTCGATGGACAGGGTAGTGCGGTCCCTCTTCAAACTTGCCGTTTCCTCGACCCATCAGGAACGCGACTTCATCACCTCCCGAGCAGGCCAGCACGATGTCCGCATGGGTGTCGTGGTTAAAGTCCGCCATGACCAAGGTCCGTGGCTCCTGACACACTTTGATTTGGGTTTGGTCGCTGAAACTTCCATCACCATTGCCCAGCAGGATCGAGAGGGTGTTGCTGGAAATATTTGTCGTAATGAGATCCGTAAATGTATCGTGATTGAAATCGCCAGTCGTAATCGTCGTGGGATTCTTCCCGACTTTATAGCTCGCGTAGTAGTAGAAAAGATCTGGCGGCTGGTATGGATCGGCCTTGGTACAGGCCCACATCCCGATGGCCAAGACACAGCCCAGCCCGATTTTCACGGCATGAACCGCTGGATGAGAGACACGATGCGAGGCAGGTTTCACAACTTCCCTCTTCACAAGAATAGGCCGATAGGCCTACTGATTCACGCCCTATTGCCCTATGCAACCAAAGCGTGGTCCCGCCGGAGTATACAGAGGGCTTGTTTCACCATGCAATCGACCTGATTTCTTCCTTTGAGATAAGAATCAGCCTTGTTGATGTCACGAGACTTGCGCTAGAATGGGGCTCACTTTGAGGAGGATGCAATGAGTAAACACGTGAAAGTGGATATCACCATGTACGGGATCGCGGAGGTCCTGAGCTGGTGTCATGACAGAAACAAAGGCCGCATCGGTGGTGTCGATACCGAGGGCTTCCAGAAGATGAAGACGTTACTGGCGGAGAAGCCGCAATCGGCGGACTACTTCACCCTCGATCAGTTCTGGAAGAAGAAGGTCTCCCTCGATTTGACAGAAGATGAAGTGGCAACGATTGATCGGTGCCTCTACGACATTCCGAATTTCGACAACGAACCGCTTCCGCAGATCCGCCATAAATTCTGGCCGCAAGCAGTCGGCGCGATCTAGCCAAGAGACTTCTCCCCCGGAATTGCTCACGCGATTCCGGGATTCTCACTTATCAGGCGCAGTGCTGTTGCTCTCTGACACAAAATTCAGTGTTGGTGTGTGTATATGACTAGCACAGGAGTACGGTGAAGGTGGACGAACGCTGCAGGAGCGCTAGAGCGCCCCTTCGCCCTTGAGATACCTGCGGAACCGACCCATGAGATCGGCTCCAAGCGTGCCCCCCTCAGGCTTTTTCGCGTTGGGATCGGAAAAATGCCCGCGGATTTCCTGTAAACGCTTTTCAGCCTGATCGTTCCCCTGAAGCCGCTTCGTCTTGGTCAACGCCGTATCAAATGCGTCAAACGTCAGCTCGTTGTAGCCGAACGATCGAATGCGTTTCACCGCTTTCATCATCGCCTGATTGCGAAACGTCGTCAGGGAATCCGAGTCGATCTCGGACAAGCCCAGCTTCCTGGCGCGACGTTCAGCCGCCTTTCGAATGCCACTCCTGACGAAATCAGGCGAGGTCTGGAG
>JABFSU010000099.1 GCA_013140455.1 Nitrospira sp.
AAACGGCCACTGCCACTGCCATGACTGCCATCAACATGCTCTTCATAGTAAATCCCTCCAGAAAGGTTGTTGAGATCCGTGCCGCTAATCGGGCACTGCCCAGGTATTGAGCAAGCCGCATGCCGAAAGTTCAGCGTCCACTGTTTATCCATGAATTCGAGCAGTTGCGGGTTTACTCTAATCTAGAAATGAAGGTGAATTCCTTCTTATTCCTGTGGCAGATTGGCTGAGTCCCCACTAAACTGCCTCAATCAAGATCGGGGGTAACATGGGCAGAGGCGCAAGGCTGTCTGACCGTATTCGACCAGGCGTGAGAATCCTCTTCGTCGGGATCAATCCTGGTCTGCGGTCTGCTCAGATGGGACATCATTTCGCCGGGCCTTCCAATCGCTTTTGGAAGCTGCTCTATGAGTCTCGGCTGGTGACCGAACCAATGACGTACCAGGAAGATGCACGATTACCTGAATGGGGACTTGGACTGACCAATATTGTCAGCCGCCCAAGCCGCGGGATCGACAGTCTTTCGCCTCAGGAATATCGTGGGGGTATGGCGGCCCTGACCAGAAAAGTACGGCGGTATCGGCCACGCACTGTGGCGCTACTAGGCATCACGATCTACCGCATCATGTACGGGGCAGAGCTATCCTTACCGCCGCAGATTCCTTTGGGCCTCACCAGCAGCAATATTGCCGGAGTTCCAATCTTTCTCTTGCCGAACCCCAGCGGCCGCAATGCCCACTACGGTTATGCGAGCATGCTCGCCGCATTTCGAGCGCTTCACACGTTTGCCGGCCAATCAACGATTCCTGACACGTGACGTTTTATCGATTTCTTTGTCAGAGACATCAATCTCGACTACAGTCGTGGCATGAGCCTACCGCAGTCATCTCTGAAGCCCGATGCCAGGGTCACTTGTCCGAAGTGCGGGGCCGATCAGCAGGGGGACCTTGAATGTCTCCGGTGCGGAATTGTTTTTGCGAAATACAAGATCCCAACGCCACCAGTGACGGCTTCCCAGGAGACCAGGGATCCATCCGAGATCCTCTTGCCCCAACGCACTAGGATAGGTCGGCTGTTCCGTGTACTTCCGTGGATCTCCCTGGCGATGACCCTCGGGATGCTGCTCGCGATTCTCCGGCAATCCCCGGCCTTGCCGATACAATCGGATCCCCAGGCTGCCGATCGAGTCGCCGAGAAGATGGCCATGCTTCAACAGTCGATCCAGGCGAATCGCGCGGCCAACATTGCGCTGAGTGAAGCCGAGCTCAATCAATGGATGCGCGACAATCTTGCTATTGCGTCAGTCCATCAAACGCAGCAGGCCGGGCTTTCGATTCCCGCCGGAGGCCCGGCGACAGTTGAAGAGGTGCAGTCGGCACTGAAAGACGTTCGGATGAATCTGGTCGGCAATCAACTCAAAGCCTACGCCCTGTTTCATATCTACGGGAAAGATATTTCGCTCCAGCTTGATGGGACATTGGAGACCCGCGATGGATATGTGCGTCTGACCCCCACGGCCGGGAAGCTCGGGGCCTTGCCGATTCCACACACCACGCTTGGCCATGTGGTCGCGCAACTGTTTGAGTCGCCGCAGAACCGTGAGAAATTCCAACTCCCTCCACAGATCCAATCGGTCCGCGTTGAGAACAGCACCCTCGTCGTCACGTCGCGATAGCGTTTGTCTCACTTTTGATTGTTGCATTTTCACCGCAGCCTGTTTTCTTCCTGCCACAGGACGTCTGGAGTTAGACGGAGCCGGATGGTAAAATGAAAGAAATTCAGATGCTTTTTCGCGCTTGTCCCTGGCACCGGCCTTGCTGTATAAAAACCGACGATGGTGCTTCCCGCTCTAGGAGGAGTCATGCAGCGAGTCGGTCTTGTCATCTTCGCATCAATCGCATTATGGATTGGGAGCACGACTTCCGGTGGGGCTCAGCCGATCACCCAGGACCTCATTGCCGGAGCCTTGCAAGCCTGCCACGACGGGAGAATTGCCCCTGACCGAGCCACTCGATTGGCACTCTACGAGAAGGGACAATCCTTGGGGGAGCAAGCCGTTGCGGCTGACGAGCAGTCTGCCGATGCCCACTTTGCCTTGTTCTGCAATCTCGGGGAATTGATGCGCATCGATGGCGAGATGAGCCTCTCTTCCGTGTTTGGATTTCGACGCATGATGAAGGAGCTCAATCGGGCCCTTGAACTCAAGCCCGATCATCTCGATGCCCTCTCTGCCAGGGGAACGCTACTGGTACGACTTCCTTCCATGCTGGGCGGCGATCCGGAGAAAGGCGAACAGGTGCTTCGGCATGTCATTCATGAGGTGCCGGAAGCCGTCAACGCGCGGATCAGCCTGGCAAAGAGCTATTGTAAGCGAGGCCGCCATCAGGATGCCGTGACGCTCGCGACGGAGGCCTTGACACTGGCGAAGACGCAACAGCTCGACGACTTTATCCCCGAGGCCTCCAAAGTGGTTGCGCAGCTCCATGCCGTCGGAAACAAAGGAAACTAATCCGTCCGCTCTCCGCCCTCCCTTCTAGAACCGCTCCGCAAATCGTGCTATCTTCAGCCTTCGTTTGCCCGGCTTCGGCAATCGTCACACATCAATCGTGATCAGTGGTGATGTGACGAGGTTCAGGCGTGCTACGCAGCGGTCGTTTTTTCGTCAAGAGCAAGGAGTACCCACAATTATGTTATTGAGTGGCAAAAAAGGGCTCATCATCGGCGTCGCCAACAAGCACAGCATTGCCTGGGCCATCGCCCAGTCTGCCGCCAGCCAAGGCGCCACACTCATGTTCAATTACCAGAACGAGCGGCTGCGGGAGAATGTTGAGGGACTCGTCGCGACGATGCCTGGTGCGAAGGCGTTTCCCTGTGACGCCGGCGATGATGCGCAGATTGCGACCATGATGCAGAACGTGGGCAAAGAAGTCGGCACGCTCGATTTTCTTGTCCACTCCATTGCCTTTGCCCCGCGCGAGGAACTCACGGGACAATTTGTGAACACCACACGTCAGGGTTTCGCGACGGCCTTGGACGTCAGCGCCTATTCACTCGTTGCCGTCACCCGCGCCGCGCTGCCACTTATGACCAATGGCGGGTCCGTTGTTACATTGACCTATCTCGGCGCAGAACGTGTCGTGCCGCACTACAATGTCATGGGCGTGGCCAAGGCTGCGCTGGAAGCCACCGTCCGCTATTTGGCGAACGACCTTGGTCCTAAGAACATTCGCGTGAATGCGATTTCTGCCGGGCCGATCAAGACATTGGCTGCCCGCGGAGTATCCGGCATCAGCAAAATGGTCGATCACCACAAAGAGTTCGCCCCGCTCCGCCGCGCCACCGAGCAAGGCGAAGTCGGCGACACCGCGTTATTTCTCGTCAGTTCATTGGGGCGAGGCATTACCGGTGAGGTGATCTATGTGGATGGTGGGTATAACATTCTAGGGTCACTCGCCTCAGTCGAGTAATCTGTCAATCGACGGTCGTCATTCGTCAACTGTAGGGGAATGATGCAGCTTGCCCTATAGCCAGCGAATGATGGCTACTCGATCGTCCCTCTGAGCGCCTTCAGCCGCCCCTGCTTCTTTTTACTTTCGATCCGCCTGGTCTGAGACCCCTTCGTCGGTTTCGTGGCGCGTCGTTTCTTGCGCGGGATGGCCACACTCTGAATCAAGAGACAGAGTCGCTCCAGCGCATCCTCCCGATTCCGCTCTTGCGTGCGGTGCTGCTGCGCTTTGATCGTGATGACTCCATCCTGCGACACACGGTGGTCTTTGAGCTTCAGCAGCTCCTGTTTGTAGAACGGAGGCAAGGACGACGCGTTGATGTCGAACTGGAGATGGATGGCGGTCGAGACCTTATTGACGTTCTGTCCGCCGGCTCCTTGCGAACGCATGGCATGAAGGTCGATTTCAGAGTCGGGGATGATGATGTGTGACGAGATGTGGAGCATAAAGATTACGAAAGATAATGAAGCTGAACAGCTTCATTATCGCATCGACCAGCCTATATGGAACCCCAGAGACTGTGTCCCAGTCCTTTACCCGGCAAGGCCTTGCTAAATGACATTCTTAAATATCCTAATATCTATCTCGCTCGACGACTCTGTCCGGTGCTCTATTTATCAGCCGGCTCTCAGTAAATACGCTTCCATCTCTTAAAGACCCGAACATCTTCAACTGAAAGCGCGAACCACTCTCCGTTCTTGCGTTTCTCTGCAAACCTGCGATGCCAATAACTTTCTACACCTCCCGGATCATCAGTCTTGATTTGGTGGACCGGCTCTAGTTGCTCGGGGAGCTCAATGCCGATTTCGCCTTCCCGTCGTATTGGGTTGTTCGTTCGACCGATCTTGTACTCTCGACGTGTTCCATGTCTAACAAGATAAACATACCCTGGGGCCCGACCTTCGCTTGATTCCTCGTCAGCATCTAGTGGTCTGACGATGACAGCCTGGGCGCAGAATGGAATGATATCTTCATATCCCTCATGTGTCCGACAATATTCAAGTACCTTTGCTGCACGTTGAGACTTAGACCCCAATCGTTTGAAAGCCGCCCGATCCGGGAAAGTCTTGTCTCCCTTACGTTTGACCATGAGCTGACCTTCAATTGGAAAACTTTGAAGCTCACGAATCAGATCAATGTATTTTCGAATCAGGACCTCAGGGTCATATGAAGTGCTGAATAAATTCGACTCACATCCGGCCTCGCGGATGGCATCGCCCCAACGAAGCCAGTACTTGGGATACCAGGCATTCTTTTTAATACCTGTCTCAGATTCGAATCGCTGACTTCCTGGCGACTTTCCATTGTCTGCTTTGGCCATACGGCGAATGATATCGAGGATCTGATTTCTATCCATCACAACCTCAGGCGCTTACTAACTAGTGGCTCTGTTCCTTCAGCCGCTGTAGATTGGCGAGGCAGCCATTAGTAATTCGTTGACGAGGAAGTGTACTGCAAAGCCTGATGTGTATCCAGTTTCACAATTGTCTGGTAGTTGGGGGGCTGGCAGCCGTCCCCGCTGGCGCAATGGGAACCTGCCGAGTATCTGTTTGGAAGGAAGATAAAAACTAACCAATTTCGAGAGAGAATTCACAAAGGATATCGTCTGGCCGGATCGTTCCGGAATGCGGAAGTCCGACAACATTCCCGTCGCACTCAGTAATGTTTTCTAAACAACGGCGGAGGTGCTTACTGCAACTCCGGCACACGGTCGATGATGCGAAGTCTGACGTCATCACCGAGTTGAATTTGAACCATTTTAGTGGAAAGGTTTTCGCGGACTTGATTCACATCGTTCACGGTGAAGCGGATCTGACCACCGCAGCGCTCGACGAGGTGATAGAGCAACAGCGTGGTGAGGTAGCTGACTTCTTCGTCGTTGGCATGCTCGCTGAAGTTCAATATTTGAGGCATGATGTTTTCAACGTCTCCCCGTGGTGAAGAACCTTTATCGCCGAAGCGAGGTCGATCGCACAATGCCCCAAAAGAAGGGGAGCGGCAAGCGACAGTTTTGTACAATCGAAGGGGCGCCCGGTGGAAGGCAGTTGGTCCAGATGTCCGGGAGCGGCAGATCCGTTAGGTCGTTCGCGGTGAGGGCTTCCTTACGGAGACGGTGAGCTGTCTTTGCTCGGGATAAATCGTACCTCATCAGCCAGTTCGTCGAGGAGAGAGCGGCTTGGCCGTGGTTCTTGCTGCGGCCTACCGTGAAGAAAAAGAATTCCCTGCAAATCTGGTCCTATGATCGCCATGCCTCGACCAGTTAATGAGCCTGCCACGTAGGTTGCGGTCAGTTTCTTTCCATGACGCGTCACATTGCCGGTTGGTTCAAACACCAGCGTGTCGGTAATGGGCTGCGGTTCTCCGAGTAAGGTAAGAAGCTCCTCTTCTGTCTGGTTGAGAATCGCGAAAGCGAGGACAAAACCCGCTTCTTTTTCTGAGACCAGAAGCACGGCGGCCAGGTTGTCCAGTTGTTCGCCACGCCATCCTGTTGGAATGAGAAAAGAGGCGACGCCGTTTGGCACGCGGACGCGGGTGCCGGCGCGATAGCTCTGCCCGGCTTGCATGTCGATGGTGGTTGTGCGGGGTGGCGGGGATTGCGCCCAACTGCCTGGTCCCCCCAGTATGAGACAACACAAGGCAGCCAGGGCTGTGCGAGCGGAGATCGTGACGATCATTCCATTTATGGGCACAGAGCCAACGATATGGATCAGGGTTGATAGCTATCCATCGGAGGACAGGTGCAGATCAAATGGCGATCTCCGTAGGCTTCATCGATGCGGCTAACTGCCGGCCAGAACTTGTTGGCTCTGACAGATGGAGTCGGGAATGCCGCCTGTTCCCTCGTATAGGGACGATTCCAGTCCGTGGCCGTGACGGTAGTTGCTGTGTGCGGCGCATTCTTGAGCACATTATTGGTACGGGGTTGACGCCCGTCGGCGATCTCTTGAATCTCTGCGCGAATGGCGATCATCGCCTCACAGAACCGGTCTAATTCAGCTTTCCCTTCACTCTCTGTCGGTTCAATCATCAAGGTGCCGGCGACCGGAAACGACACGGTCGGTGCATGGAAGCCGTAATCCATGAGGCGCTTGGCGACATCCATGGCTTCCACGCCGGATGATTCTTTAAAAGGCCGCAGATCGAGAATGAACTCGTGCGCGACATGTCCTGTGGCGCCGGTGTAGACGATAGAGTAGTGCTTCTCCAGCCGTTTGGCCATGTAGTTGGCGTTGAGGATGGCGACTTGTGTGGCCTTCTTGAGGCCGTCACGGCCCATGAGGGCGATATACACCCAGGAGATAGGCAGAATGCTCGCGCTGCCGTGCGGGGCTGCGGATACGGGACCGATCGACTCGCGGGTTCCCAGCCCTGTCACAGGATGCCCCGGGAGATAGGGCGCGAGATGTCTGGCGACGCCGATGGGCCCCATGCCAGGGCCGCCTCCGCCGTGTGGGATGCAAAACGTCTTGTGCAAATTCAGATGGCAGACGTCGGCGCCGATGTCGCCTGGCCGGCAAAGCCCGACCTGTGCATTCATGTTGGCTCCGTCCATGTAGACTTGGCCGCCATGGGTGTGGACGATCTGGCAGATCCGGCGTACGTCCGCTTCGAAGACCCCATGCGTTGAGGGGTAGGTCAGCATTAAGGCCGACAGCCGGTCGCGGTACTGCACGGCTTTCGCTTCCAGGTCGGTCAGATCCACATTCCCCTGCTTGTCACAGGCTACGACGACCACCGTCATCCCCGCCATCGCCGCACTCGCGGGGTTGGTGCCATGGGCCGACACAGGGATCAGGCACACATCCCGATGAGGCGCACCCTGCCCACGGTGGTACGCGCGAATCACCATCAGCCCCGCATATTCACCCTGGGAGCCGGCGTTGGGCTGGAGCGAGATGGCGGCAAATCCCGTAATCTCCGCCAACCAGGATTCCAGCTGCCGGAACAATTTCTGGTAGCCTTGTGTCTGCTCGGCCGGGGCGAAAGGATGAAGATGGGCAAATTCCGGCCAGGTGACCGGGAGCATTTCCGCTGTCGCATTCAACTTCATGGTGCAGGAGCCCAGCGGAATCATCGAATGTGTGAGCGATAAATCCTTTCCCTGGAGCCGATGCAGATAGCGCAACATCTCATGCTCGGAATGATACCGATTGAACATCTCATGCGTGAGATAGGAACTCGTCCGTGCCAACGGATTGGGATAGCCGGGCTCGATAGAGCCGGCGAGGTCGATGACTTGGAACGGCAGGCGGTCATGGCCGACGAAGAGTTCCAAGAGCGTCCCGACTTCGTGTTCGGTGCTGGCTTCATCCAGTGAGAGACCGAGGGACCCGTCTTCATGGGTCCGGAGATTGATTCGCCGTTCGTTCGCTCTGACGCGGATCAGATCGACCTGGTTCTTGGGCGCGCGGACTCGCAACGTATCGAAGAACAATTCCGGGCCCACGTCAAAGCCAAGCCGGCGCAAACCCTCGGCAAGCATCAGTGTCAATCCGTGCACGCGCTGCGCGATGCGGCGGAGCCCGTCGGGCCCGTGATACACCGCATACATGCCGGCCATCACGGCCAAGAGCACCTGGGCCGTACAAATGTTGCTCGTCGCTTTTTCCCGCCGGATATGTTGCTCACGCGTCTGGAGGGATAACCGGTAAGCCGTATTGCCGGCCGCATCTTTCGACACCCCGACGATACGGCCGGGCATCTGGCGCTTGAATTCTTCCTTGGTGGTTAAGAACGCGGCATGCGGGCCGCCGAATCCCATAGGGACCCCGAACCGTTGGCTGGAGCCCACGGCAATGTCGGCGCCGAACTCTCCAGGAGAGCGCAACAGCGTCAATGCCAGCAGGTCTGTGGCGACCACCACGAGTATTCCCGCCTCATGAGCGCGAGCGACCAGGCCGCTGACGTCCCCGACATAGCCGTCGCTCGTCGGGTATTGGAGCAACAATCCGCACAAGGTCTTATCCGAGAACTTGATCGAGGCGTTGGGGCCTGAGCGAATGGTGATACCCAAGGGTTCAGCGCGTGTTTGGAGAATCGCGAGGGTCTGCGGATGGCAGTCCTGCGAGACAAAGAATTCTTTCCGCTCCTCACCCTGTGATCGAGATATGGTCAAGCACATGGCCATGGCTTCTGCGGCGGCGGTCCCCTCGTCCAGCAATGACGCATTGGCCAGGGGCAATCCGGTCAGATCCCCGACCATCGTTTGAAAGTTCACCAGCGCTTCAAGGCGGCCTTGGGCGATTTCGGCCTGATAGGGCGTGTATTGGGTGTACCAGCCGGGGTTTTCCAGAATGTTCCGCTGAATCACGCCGGGGGTGATGCAATGGTGGTAGCCCATGCCGATGAGCGAACGGTAGACACGGTTCTGAGCCGCGATCTGCTTCAGTTCGTCCAGCACAGCCTGCTCCCCTCGCTGCGGCGGCAAGTCCAGCGGCTTTCGCAGCTGGATATCCTGGGGAACCGTGACATTACAGAGATGTTCCAGTGAGGGCATGCCGGCTACGGCCAGCATGTCGCGGATGTCGTCGTCCGAAGGACCGATATGGCGCTGTGGAAAGAGATCGGTCGCTTGCAGAAAATCAGGTTGAGGCATGTTCGTTCGATCCACTCGCTATCAGATGGTTCGTGAATGACGCATGAGCCCGAGGAGAGTACCATGGCGCTGCTCCATTTCCAATATCCCGCGGCCTGGCGTCACCACCGCTTGCCATGGAGATGGATAGTTCTGTAAGTACAGGGGTTAGAGGGGATTTCTCCCATTTCCACGGGGTGTGATGACAACTCAACGAACACATCTGCATGACATTCTCATCGTCGGAGCTGGTCTGGCAGGCATGCGCGCGGCTCTTGCCGCGCCGGGGAATCTGGACGTGGCGCTGATCTCAAAAGTCCATCCGGTTCGCAGTCACTCGGTGGCGGCGCAAGGCGGGATCAACGCCGCGCTCGGCGAGAATGATTCATGGGAAGCCCATGCCTTCGATACGACAAAGGGAGGGCTCTACCTGGGCGATCAGGATGCGATTGAGGCGATGTGCCGGGAGGCCCCGGGAGACATCCTTGAGCTGGAGCGAATGGGCGTGATCTTCAGTCGTGATGCCCATGGCCGCATCGCCCAGCGACCGTTCGGGGGAGCCGGGTTCCCGCGCACGTGCTATGCGGCCGATCGCACCGGACACGCGCTGCTGCACGCGCTCTATGAGCAAATTCTCAAACGGCGCACCACCGTCTATGAAGAGTGGTACGTCACCGCGCTCGTGGTCGAAGCCGGCGTCTGTCGGGGAGTCATCGCATGGGATATGGTGCAAGGCGGCTTACGCGTGATTCAGGCGAAGGCCGTCATCCTTGCGACAGGCGGCAGTGGCCGCGTGTTTTTGACCAGCACGAACGCAGTGATCAATACCGGCGACGGAATGGCGTTGGCCTATCGCGCCGGGGCGTCACTCATGGATATGGAATTCGTCCAGTTCCATCCGACCACATTGAAAGACACGGGCATTCTGATTACTGAAGGGGCGAGGGGTGAGGGCGGCTATCTACTCAATACCCTGGGAGAGCGGTTCTTGAAGCGGTATGCGCCGGAGCAAATGGAATTGGCGACCCGCTCGACGGTCTCCCTCGCGATCGGGCAGGAAATACTTGAAGGGCGAGGCGTAGATGGGTGCGTGTTACTGGATCTCCGGCATCTCGGGCGAGACAAGATTATGGAACGACTCCCGCAAATCCGGCAGATTGCGATGGAGTTTGCCGGGCTCGATCCGGTTGAAACGCCGATTCCCATCAGGCCAGGCGCGCACTATCAAATGGGTGGAGTCAGAGCTAACCAATGGGGTGAGACGGCCATCCCCGGCCTCTTCGCGGCAGGAGAATGCGCCTGTGTTAGCGTGCATGGGGCCAATCGCCTGGGCGGCAATTCACTGTTGGAAACTATTGTATTCGGTCGACGAGCTGGGACGAAGGCCGGCGAGTACGCTGGAACCGTGGGGCACGAGACTCCGGCGCCGCAGCATCTCGTTGAAGAGCAAGCCAGAGTTGAGCGGTTGCTTTCTCAGAGTGGAGGAGAACGTGCCTGGCAGGTGCGGCAGGAGCTGGGGGTCACGTTGAGTACGAACCTCGGGATCTTCCGGACAAAAGAATCGATGACGGCGGCCGGAAGCAAGGTGCGGGAGCTCCAGCACCGCGCGGCGGCGGTCACGGTGCAGGACAAGGGGCGAGTCTTCAACACCGACTTGATCCAGGCGCTGGAGCTCCAATGTTTGGTTGAACTCGCGGAAACCATTGTCGCAGGGGCGCTCGCGCGCGAGGAGAGCCGCGGCGCGCATTACCGTTCCGATTTCTCCACCCGCAACGACGCCGCCTGGCTGCGGCATACGGTGGCTCAACGGACGCCTGATGGTGTGAGTTTGTCCTATGCCCCGGTCACGGTCACCCGGTTCCAGCCTAAGTAGCAAGACGCTGCAGCGTCCTGGGCCTTTGGTCGGGACTCCGCTCGTTCACCACATCTATCCGAGAACATCCTCCGTATGTTTGGTATAATCGACCCGCGAGAGGAGTCCGTATGCGTGTGCTCGTTGTCGAAGACGAAACGAAGGTCGGCTGTTTCATCAAGCGCGCGCTTGAGGAAGAAAGCTATGCCGTCGATCTCTGTGAAGACGGGGCCAAGGGCCTCGAGATGGCGCTGGCGACCAATTACGATTTGATCGTCGTGGATCTCATGTTGCCGTCGATGTCGGGGATGGACATTCTCAAAGCTGTGCGGCGTGAACGGATTCAAACGCCGGTGATGATTCTGACGGCGCAGTCCCAGGTGGATCAACGGGTGAAGGGCCTCGATGCCGGCGCCGACGATTATCTCACCAAGCCGTTTGCCATCGATGAACTGCTGGCCCGTGTCCGGGCGCTGTTGCGCCGGGGGGCGACCGAGAGTCCCGGCATTCTGCAGATCGACGATCTGGTGCTGAATCCCGCGACGCGTGAAGTCGCGCGGGGCGGGCAGCGCATTGAGCTCACCCTGAAAGAATATGCGCTGTTGGAATATCTCATGCGGCATACCGGACGGGTGCTGACGAGGCCGATGATTTCGGAACACGTCTGGAACCAGGATTTCGACACCTTCACCAATGTCATCGACGTCTACGTCAATTATCTCCGCAACAAGATCGACCGGGGCCGGTCGAAGAAACTCATCCATACGATCCGCGGCAGCGGATACATGCTGAAAGTCGACTGATGCCACTGCGACTTCGGTTGACGCTCTGGTACGGGAGTACGCTGGCTCTGGTGCTCATCGTATTCTCCGTGGTCTTGTACAATGTGACCGCGCGGAGTCTGCGCGATGCGGTGGATCAATCGTTAGAAGAGACCGCCAACACAGCCGTCCGGTCGCTGGAAGAGCGGGGATTCCTTCCGCTCATCGACGAAGAGGAATTACTCTCGCAATTTCCCGAACTCGCCCGGATCGACAAGTTCTTCCAGATCTTCAGCCCGTCCGGGACGATCACGCTCCGTTCTCCCAATATCAAGCAGCATGAAGTCCCGCTCAGCCGCACGGCGCTCGAAACGACGTTCAGCGGGAAATCCATTTTTGAATCGGCGAAGTATCCGAAGGAGCCGCCGCTCCGGCTCGTGTCCGTGCCGATCATGTATCGCGGAACCCTGCTCTACATTGTACAAGTCGGGACGTCGATGGAATCGATCGAAGACACGTTGCGCCGGCTGCTGCTGGTGTTGCTGGTGACGATGCCGATTGCGCTGGCGGTGTCACTGGCCAGCGGATGGTTTCTGGCTGGCCGCGCCCTACGTCCGGTTGACGCGATCACGCTGGCGGCCCAGCGCATCGCCGCCGGCGATCTCAGTCAGCGGTTGACGGTCTCGACCTCTCCCGACGAGATCGGGCGCCTGGCCAGTATGTTCAACGACATGATCGGCCGGCTCGATGCGTCCTTCCGGCAGATTCGTCAATTTACCAGCGACGCGTCCCACGAACTCCGGACTCCGTTGACTGTCATGAAGGGAGAGACGGAGTTGGTCCTCCGGCGCCCTCGCCCGTTAGGTGACTACCAATCCGTGCTCGAAAGCAATTTAGAAGAAATCGATCGCATGACGCGCATCGTCGATGAGTTGCTGTTCCTCTCCCGCGCCGACATGGGAGAGGTCAGGATGGAGACGCTGCCGGTCGGCCTGGAATCGCTCGTCGAAGACATCCACCGGCAGGCGACGCTGCTCGGACAGGATCGCAACATCGCCGTCACGCTTGGCACGGTGCAGCCGGCTGTTGTCCAGGGTGACGAACTCCGGCTGCGAGAGTTGCTGCTGAATTTGGTGGAGAATGCGATCAAGTACTCTCATCCCAACGGGAAGGTTGAGATCTCGCTCGTTACGGAAGGATCGCGCGCGCGCTTGTCGGTCAGGGATCAAGGGATCGGCATTGCGCCCGATGATCTATCCCGCATCTTCCATCGTTTCTTCAGGACCGATGGTGCCCGGGCCCATACGAAGAAGGGTACAGGCCTTGGACTCGCGATTTGTACCTGGATTGCCGAGTCCCACAAGGGCCGTATTGACGTGACGAGTGAGCCCGGTGCCGGTTCGACGTTTACGGTCACACTCCCCCTGGCAGCCCCTTCCGCTTAACGACTTCTAATTCGCTCTTAATCCCCTTCTCATCACCGGCTGTTACGGTCACTCGTATATCAATACGAGACAGATTTGTTCCCTGGAATCATTGTCACGAGGAGGAAGCCATGAAGAAGTCGGTTCAAAAGGCGGTCGTCGCGAGTCTTGCCATCGCCGCGGTGGGAGCGGTGCTTATCTGGGGCGGTCAATCGTTGCCCTCTTCCCATGCTTCCAGCGGTATCCAGCCTGCGGCAACCACCGTGGCGCTGCCGATCGCCCCGGCGGCGAATGGGTTTACGGATGTGGCCAAGGCGGTGACACCGGCCGTGGTCAACATTACGACGGTCACGGGAGAGAAAGTCTCCGATGGGCGGAAGATCCCTGATGAATTACGCGATCGGATGGAAGAATTTTTTGGCGGGCCTGGCAGCCCTCGTGGATTCCGCGGGCCACAAGGTCCCGGTGAGCCTCGTGGCCACCGTGGTGGCGGCCAGGGTTCCGGAGTGATTGTCTCTCAGGACGGCTATGTGTTGACCAATAACCATGTGATCGAAGGCGCGCAGGAAGTCACGGTCACATTGCCCGACAAACGTGAATTCAAGGGCACAATTGTCGGAACCGATCCCAAGACGGATTTGGCGGTGGTGAAGATCGATGGACAGAATCTTCCGACGGTCGTCTGGGGTGATGCCGGCAAGCTGCAAGTCGGTGAGTATGTGTTGGCGGTCGGGAATCCCTTCGGATTAAATTCGACGGTGACGCTTGGCATCGTGAGCGCGCTGGGTCGCGGCCGGATGGGTATCACGCAGTACGAAGACTTCATTCAGACGGATGCGGCCATCAATCCTGGAAATTCAGGCGGCGCTTTGGTGAATACGCGCGGAGAATTAGTCGGGATCAATACGGCCATCTTCTCGCAGACCGGCGGATATCAGGGCGTGGGGTTTGCCGTACCGACCAGCATGGGCAAGCCGATCTATGAAAGCCTGATCAAGACCGGGAAGGTCGTGCGTGGATACCTGGGTGTCGGGATTCAGGATCTCAGCCAGGATCTCGCCAAATCATTCGGGATTAAGCATGCAAAGGGTGCCTTGGTCAGTGACGTGAAGGAAGAGGGACCGGCCGATCAGGCTGGTCTGAAGCAGGGCGATGTGATTATCGCGTATCAAGGCGCACCCGTTGAGGATGCGGTGGCTCTCCAGCGCCTGGTGACCAGAACAGGGGTTGGGATGAAGGTGCCGGTCAAGGTGATCCGTGACGGCCATGAGAAGGACCTCACGGTGACGATCGGGGAACAGTTGGATACGACGAAGGTCGCGAAAGCCGAAGCCGGTGAAGCGGACTACGCCTTTGCCGGAGTGGCTGTCCAGGACCTGGATCGGGAGACTGCGAAGGAATTGGGCATCAAGGGCAAGGCGCAGGGAGTTATCGTGACGGGCGTCGAGCCGGAGAGCGGCGCTGAGAAGGCCGGCTTGATGACGGGTGATGTCATTCGAGAGATCAACCGCCAGTCGGTCAAGTCGGTCAAGGAGTTCGAGAAGGCCTCATCCGCCATCAGGAAGGGTGACCACGTCCTGATCTTGATCAATCGCCATGGCAATGCGTTATTTCTGACCGCGAAAGTCTAGGTGAGAGATCGGGGGGATGGGGCGCCGCCTCATCCCCCGCTAGCGGACTCTTTCAGTATCCTGACTAATCGAAGACGACAGTCTTTTTCCCATACACCAACACACGATGTTCGATATGCCGCCGTACGGCGCGGGCTAGGACAATTTCTTCGAGGTCGCGCCCCTTCCTCACCAGATCATCGACCGTATCCCGGTGCCCGACGCGGATGACATCCTGCTCGATAATCGGTCCTTCGTCGAGATCTTGCGTCGCATAGTGGGCCGTCGCGCCGATGATTTTCACGCCCCGCTCGTAGGCCTGCCGATAGGGATTCGCACCGATGAACGCCGGGAGAAACGAGTGGTGAATGTTGATCACCGGGCAGCCGATTTGAGCGAGGAAGTCAGCGCTCAAAATCTGCATGTAGCGGGCCATGACCACCAGTTCAACACGATGGGATTTCAACGCCGAGATGACTTGTTGTTCTTGCTGAGGCTTCGTTTCTTTGGTCACCGGTAAGACTACGAAGGGAACCTTGAACAGGTGAGCCCACTCGGCACAGGTCTCATGATTGGAAATAATGACCGGTATATCGATGTGTAACTCGTCCCGACGGTGGCGCTGAAGGAGGTCGGCCAAACAGTGATCTTGTTTTGAGACCAGCATGCCGACGCGTGTGCGATGGCTGGAGTGGTGAGCCTCATAGCGCATCTCGAATACTTTGGCGATGGGGGCGAACGCAGCAGAGATTTCGTCGGGAGGAATCTGCAATCCCTCCGTGGCGAACTCCATCCGCATCAGGAAGTCGTTCGTTTCTTCATCGGTATGGTGATCCGAGTCGAGAATGTTGCCGCCGAAGTCGTGAATGAACCCGGACACGCGGGCGACAATGCCCTTCCGGTCTTTGCAGTGAATCAGGATCACAACGGAGTCTTTGCGAGTAGCTGCCATGGCGGATGCGCCCCTTTCGTCAATTTCCGGAGAGTGTAGCAGATCGCGAACGGGTGTGGGTGAGCGGCTAAGAGACGATGTGGCCGACGAGATCGTAGGTGGCTGCATCCGTGATCTCGACTTTGACGAGATCTCCCGAATTGGCCTCGCCATCGTTGATATAGACGACGCCGTCGATTTCGGGCGCGAGTCCTTCGTGGCGGCTTTCCAGCAGCAACGGAGTTTCTTCCGACGGCCCCTCGACAAGTACTTCCACGACTGAACCGATGCGGTCCTGTCCGCGTCCTGCGGCAATGCCTTCCTGGATGGCGAGCAGTTCGTTCCGTCGCTCCTCCATAACGCTTCGTTCAATCTTATCGTCCAGCGCGACCGCTGTCGTATCTTCCTCATCCGAATAGAGAAACGCCGCCACGCGGTCGAAGCCGGATTTTGCCACGTAGGATTTGAGTTCCTGGTACGCCTGTTCCGTTTCACCGGGAAATCCAACAATGAAGGCGGTTCGAAACGTCACCCCGGGAATGCGGGTGCGAATGCGATCCACGAGTTTCTCGATGGCGGCGCGGTTGCCCAGACGGTGCATCCGTTTCAGCATCCGGTCGTTGATGTGCTGGAGCGGCATGTCTATGTACTTGGTAATCTTTTCCTCGCCCGCATAGAGATCGAGCAACTCATCGGTGACTTGTTGGGGATAGAGGTAGAATGGTCTGATCCATCGAATGTCAGGAACCTTCACCAGCGCGCGAAGCAGCGAGGTGAGCCCGCCGCGAATACCCAGGTCCACACCGTAATTGATCGTATCCTGAGAAATGAGGTTGAGCTCCTTCACGCCTTCGCCGGCGAGGCGTTCCGCTTCGGCCACAATGGATTCGATGGATCGGCTCCGTTGTTTCCCGCGCATGATGGGAATGGCGCAGAAGGCGCAATTCCGGTTACACCCTTCGGCGATCTTCACATAGGCACTGTGTGGCTTGCCGAGTCGCAGGCGCGGAGAGTCCGCATCGTAGAGGTACGGCGGTTCGCTGATCCACAGTCGTTGCTGGCGTTTGGTGGGAGTGAGGAGGTTGCGACAGATTTCCGCAATCTTTCCGAACTCGCCGGTCCCCACCACACCGTCCAATTCCGGCAGCTCTTTGAGTAGATCGCCTTGATAGCGCTGGGCCAGACAGCCTGCGGCGATGAGGACCCGGCAGGCGCCTTTTTTCTTCAGCTTGCCATGTTCGAGAATCGTATTGATCGACTCCTGCTTGGCTTCTTCGATAAAGCCGCAGGTATTGATGATGACGACTTCAGCTTTCTTCGGGTTGTTGGTCAGTTGGAAGCCGTCGTGAACGAGTGTGCCCAGCATGAGCTCGGAGTCCACCTGATTTTTCGAGCAGCCCAGATTGACAAAGCCGACGGTAGTTTTGCCGGCGGCAACAGCCGCCTTTGCATGGGCGGTCTTCTTGGCTGTCTTTTTACGGTCGAGCTGGATCAGAGGTGTAGACATGGCTGGCAGTCTACGGGAGGGTTGAAAAGGCTGTCAACGCGTCTCGGTCTTGAAATCCAGGACATTCTTCACCTACAGTGCGTTCCGTGATCCGAACATTTCAAGGCATCAAGCCCACCATTCCAGACTTCTGCTTCATCGAAGACACCGCTGTCATCATCGGCGATGTGGTGATGGGTGAGGAGTGCAGCGTCTGGTTCAATGCCGTGATCCGGGGCGACGTCAATCATATCCGCATCGGAAACCGGACCAATGTGCAGGATCTCTGTATGTTGCACGTGACGCACGATACCCACCCGCTGATCATCGGGAACGAGGTGACTATCGGCCACAGTGTGGTGTTGCACGGCTGTACGATCAAAGATCGGGTGCTGGTGGGGATGGGCGCGATCATCATGGATGGCGCCGTGATCGGGGAAGACTCGGTCGTAGGGGCCGGCGCGTTGGTGGTGGAGGAGACGATGGTTCCGCCGAAGAGTGTCATCCTCGGCTCGCCCGGTCGGGTGCGGCGTGGGGTCTCGGATGCCGAACTCGCCTGGATCAAAGAGTCGGCCGCCAACTACGTGAAGTACGCCCGCCAGTATATGGACGATTCGTCGAAGCCGCCCACCGGATTTAAGATCTAGCCCGTTGTGGCTTTCGAGTTCTCGCTGCCACCGCTCCAATTTTCATAAAACAGACCGGATCGCCTACCAGAGCGGTCGGAAATTGCTCTCGTTCAACGAGGTACGGGATATTCTTGCGATGGCACCAGTCGGCGATCCACACCACTTCTTCCGTTGAGGTGGTCACCAATCCAGGCAGGCTCAGTTTCGGCATGACGCGATCGACGATCGAACGTACGATGCGGCGCTGCTGTTCAAATTGGCGCGGGTCGAATGTCACCGGATCGGCGGTTCCGTAGGACAGCGGAGCGAGGTGCGGGAATCGTTCCGGATCATTGAGCACGCTTACCATCCAGAGATGATCGAAGCGGCCCGTGGCCTTCGCCGCGTCAAGACGATGAAATCGAACCGGCAGGGATCGACTGGCTCGATTGATGGCGGTGACCTCGGTTCGGCGAAGATTATACGGCTCGACTTCCCGTTGGAGGTCAAGTGCTTCCATGATGAGCGGCGGGAGCTCCGCGACGCCGGCTCCTACATAGAGGCTCCGTCCATGCGGGTCGAGGCGATCGTACAGCGCACGGGCGATCCGGTTCCCCAGTCGTTCACAGGGTCCCCGCTTGGCTTGCCAGAACTCATCGCCGCCTTCGTAACAATACACCGGGGCGAGTGTCTTATAGTCCAAACGGGCAAAGAGCTGGGAGATGGCGGTTCGTGTCGATCGGCTGAGTGGTTTGGGCATCATGGTCTTTCCGGCATGGCGGTGAGCGCCAGCACCGCATTCGTGACGGCATCAGTCACGGATGCGAGGAATTTCAGGTTGAGTGTGTCGACCGTATCGGTTGATCGATGGTAGTGCGGATTTCGGAAGTTGGCGGTATCGGTCACCATGACGGCAGCGAAGCCCTGTTCCCAAAAGGCCGTATGGTCGCTCCGTCTAGTGTCAGGGAGCTGCTCCCCGTTGCCCGGCACGATCAGAGGAACAATCGGGATTAGGGACGCCATGGCTTGCGACAACGCGGTCGTGAGCGAAGCCGACGCCTGGTTGCCGATCAGGGCGAGAAAGTTTCCGACAGAGGGTACGGCCACGGGAATGCCGGGGGGCGTTCGTTGCGAGCCTTCCTGGTCGCTGGCATACCCGACGCATTCAAGGACGATCGCTCCATAGACGGACCGGCCGGCCTTGGTGAGATGGGCCACATACGCGCGGCTGCCCAGCAGGTCTTCTTCTTCGAGGCAGAAGGCCACGAATTGCACCGGTCGCGTCAGCGCGCGCTGCTTGAGTCGTCTGGCGACCTCGATCAGCACTGTCAGCGCGCTGGCATTGTCGTCGGCGCCGGGCGATCCTTTGACGGTATCGTAGTGGGCGGCAAGAATCAGAGGAGCGGCAGCGGGATTCGCAGCAGGCTTGGTTCCGATCACGTTGTCGTAGGTCTGTTCCCATGCTTCGAATGGGTGGGTGGAAACTTCAAGGCCCAAGCGGATGAACTGCTGTGATAGGTAGACCGCTGTCTCCCGCAATGCGACCGGCGATGTGCCGGGGTGGCGCTCGCGGGCGAGTGCAGCGAGATGGGTAGTGAATTCGTGGGTCACGTGGCTGGCTCTCGTGCCCGGAAAGGGTTACGACACAATCTCGGTGCCGATGCCCTTGCGGGTGAAGATTTCCAGCAAGAGAGCATGGGGGATGCGGCCGTCGATAATGTGAGCTTTCCCGGCCCCTCCGGCCAGCGCGTCGAGGCAGGCATGGACTTTCGGCAGCATGCCTTCGCCGATCACGCCCTTCTTCACCATCCGCTGCACATCTTTCCGTGAGACTGTGGAGAGGTGGCGGCTGTTGGCGTCACGGATTCCCTTGATGTCGGTCATCATCACGAGCTTTTCTGCATGGAGCGAAGCGGCAATGGCACCGGCCACAAGGTCGGCGTTGATGTTGTAGGTGTTGCCTTCCTTGTCTGTTCCGATCGGTGCAATGACCGGAATGTAGTGGTCTTGTTGGAGCTTCAGCACGAGACTGGGGTCGACGGACTGCACTTCGCCGACCAGTCCAAAGTCCCCCTGGTCGTCGCCTTCCAGATCCTTGCCCAAGCTTTTTGCCCAGGATTTCGCCGTGAGCGGCTGTGCCATAAGCAGCCCGCCGTCTTTTCCGCTCAGGCCCACGGACCGTCCTCCATGGCGGTTCAGGAGTTCCACGATTTCCATATTGATCTTGCCGGCCAGGACCATCTCCACGATCTCCATGGTGGCTTCGTCGGTGATCCGGACGCCGTGGCGGAATTTGGCTTCGATGCCGAGTCTGGTCAACATCTTGTCGATCTGCGGGCCACCGCCATGCACGATGACCGGATTGAGCCCGACGTATTTGAGCAGGACAATGTCTTCCGCGAACCGCTCCTTCAGTGCCGTCTCGGTCATAGCGTGACCGCCGTACTTAATGACCACCGTTTTGCCCCGGAAGGTGCGGATGTAGGGCAGCGCCTCGATCAGGATATTGGCTTTCTTAATCAGTCGATTCATGGGCTGCTCCTAGCTCTCAGAAGATGTCCCGGATTACATTCCGAACATGGATCGTGCCGCATACGGCTTGCGGTCCGTGAATATATCAACTTCATCCAGAAACACAATCCCGTTGTTCTCGAAGTGAGATGGATTTCCGCGCCATTGGGTCGCCACATCAGGCGGAATTGGCGGCGATTGAGTGGGTGCTCATGTCGCGGGACGGTCTTTTCTGATCGGAGGAGTTTCCCCCACCTTGGCTCGGGGATGAGCGCGGTCATAGACGGCCAGCAGTTGATCGGTGGCTAGGTGTGTATATTTCTGTGTGGTGCTGAGCGAGGCATGCCCTAACATTTCTTGAATGGAGCGAAGGTCCGCGCCTTCGTCGAGAAGATGGGTCGCATAGGAGTGGCGAAGCGCATGGGGGCTGACTGCGCCGCCTGCCAGGCGGCTGGAGTAGCGGGAAACGAGGCGGGCGACGCTGCGCGCGGTCAATCGGCCACCGCGATGATTGAGAAACAGGGGCGTTGCAGGTCGATCGTCGGCGGTCGAACGCCTTAGCGAGGCTCGATAGATTTGGATCGCCTGGAGCGCGACGTCGCCGATCGGGACAATCCGTTCCTTCCGGCCTTTTCCGCGAAGATGGACGAGTCCGTCGGATTGGTTGAGGTCACCGAGATTCAGTCCGACGGCTTCGCTGACGCGTGCGCCGGTGGAATAGAGCGTTTCCAGTATGGCCCGGTCTCGCAGCGGCAACGCGGTATCCCCTTCAGGAAACTCCATCAAGACATTCGCGTCATCCTTCGTCAGGACCCGTGGCAGCGTCTTGGGGAGCTTCGGGCTTCTAATGCCCTCGGCCGGATTCTTTGTGACCGTCCCTTCGCGGACATGGAATCGGTAGAAGCTTCTCAGGCAGGCGAGCTTGCGTGCGAGCGAGGAAGCCTTTTCCCCCTTACGGTCAAGCCAGTGTAAATAGGCGCGCAAGGAATCCGTTGTTACGTCGCCGATGGGGAGCGAGCGCGGTATTTGTGGGGTCGGCTGGGATTGAGTGAGAAAGGTCGTCAGCTGTCGGAGGTCTGAGCGGTAATTGCGGATGGTTTCCGGCGATGCCTGACGCTCGACGGTGAGAAAGGTCATGAAAGCGCGGATTGCGTCATCCATCTCTCGAAATCCTCACGGGCCCGCTGGGCAATGAGTTGCCGTTTTTTCTCTTTGTCCCTGGTCGGTTGGGCGAGAGGCGGGAAGAGACCGTAATTCGTATTCATCGGCTGGAAATGTTTCGGGTCGGATGAAGCCACATGGCCGACCAGACACCCGTGAGCCGTGGTGGCAGGCGGCGTGACCAGGGGAAGTCCCGCGAGGGCGCGTGCCGCATTGATGCCTGCAAACCCTCCCATGGCGGCGGATTCGGTATAGCCTTCCACGCCGACCAGCTGGCCGGCAAAGAATAAGGTGCCGCGCGATTTGAACTGCAACGTATTCAAGAGCAACTGGGGAGAATTGATAAAGGTGTTTCGATGCAGGCTGCCGTACCGGAGGAACTCCGCCTGCTCCAGGCCGGGAATCATGCGAAACACGCGTTTCTGCTCCGGGTAGGTGAGCTTCGTCTGAAAGCCGACCATGTTGTAGCAGGTCCGATGCACGTTTTCGGTCCGGAGCTGGATGACGGCGGTTGGTCTCTTACCGATTCGAGGATCTTCCAATCCGACCGGTTTCAGCGGGCCGAAGAGCATGGTTTGCCGGCCTCGTTCCGCCATGACTTCAATGGGGATGCAGGCCTCAAAATAGGGCGTTTTCTCGAACTCCTTCGGCTGCACCTTTTCGGCCGCCATGAGTGCGTCGTAAAACGTGTTGTACTGGGCCTCGTCCATCGGACAGTTCAGGTAGTCGGCTCCCCCTTTATCGTAACGCGAGGCGGCGAAGACGATGTCCATATTGATCGACTCCGCGTCGATGATCGGCGAGATGGCATCGAAGAAATACAGATGGTGGGATTGCGTGACGGCGCGGATCGCCGCCGACAGTTTATCGGACGTCAGAGGGCCTGTGGCGATGATGCAGAGGCAGTCCGTTGGGATCTCGGTGATTTCCTCATGCAGGATGCGGACGTTCGGGTGACTTTCCAGCGCTTGAGTGATTTTGAGCGAAAATTGATCGCGATCGACGGCGAGTGCCGAGCCAGCCGGCACCCTGGCCTGTTCGGCTGAGGTAATGATCAACGAACCCAGCCGTCGCATTTCCTCCTTGAGGATGCCGGGGGCGTTCAACGGATCGGCTGACCCGAGGGAATTGGAGCAGACCAGCTCCGCCAAGCCGCCGGTCTTATGTGCTTTCGTCATCTCCTTGGGGCGCATCTCATAGAGCGTCACCTTTGCGCCGCGGTTCGCAGCCTGCCAGGCTGCCTCGGAGCCGGCCAGACCACCCCCTATGATGACGATGTCATCTCTCATGCCCACAGATACTCCTCTCAGGGAAAATGGGAAGGACGCATTCTAGAAACCGAGTTTCGGGGAAGTCAAGGCGGCAGCTGCCGGCCATAGGCCAACGGCTCGCATCATTCCACTCTTGCAATTGAACCGGTGAATTGCTCCGTGCTAGACTTGGCCCGCATGGGCGATTGGCTCAGTGGTAGAGCGCTTCCTTCACACGGAAGAGGCCACAGGTTCGATCCCTGTATCGCCCACCATGCTGTTCCTGCTTCAGAACCCCATCGCTGCTCGGCCTGTTCGTTCGATAATTACCTCGTTCCTAGACAGAATCAGGGATGTCGGCTACACTTCACACTGTATTTCGGGGAGCGTTTAGGCCACTGTCGAGATGGGATCGAACAAAGTGAGGTTACGTATGCGACCAACATTTTGGGCAATTGGTGCGGTGCTGACGGCAGTGCTTGCAACAGGATGTGCGGCGACGAATCAAGCAGGCACGGCGTCAGAGAAGGAGTACAACCCTCCGACAAGTATTTACAACGTGCTGGATAGCACGGCCTTGGTGTATTCAGATCCTACGGCAGGCAGCCCGATTAACGACAATCCGATCCGCTGGTTGGGCTTCTTGTTCCACCCGCTCGGCCACGCGGTCGATTATGCAGTGAATCGGCCAATCTATACCTTGGCGGGCGCCTTCCCGTATGTGTTCGGCTACACCGCTGAAGACAATATGCAGGATAGCCAGCGCCGGTAAGACGGCGCTCGCCGCCCTTACTACGAAAGCCCGCTTCCTCACCCGGAGCGGGCTTTTTCTTGTCTATTCGCAAAGCCTCCAGAATTCGTGTAAGTTTCATTGGTCTCAGACTCTGGACTATTGACCGGAGACCGTATGCCATTGCACCGCCAACTTGCTACTCCTGCCGTCATCGGTATTGTATTCAGTCTCCTTGCCGGATGTAGCAGTCCGCCTCCCCCGATTCGACCTAATCTTCCCCCATCCGAGAGCGATCTCGTCCTGCTCAAGACGACGGCCGCGCTGTGTGATCGTAAACCCGAGGTCCTGAAAAAAGTCCCGCCCCAAACATTCACGGCGAGACCCTGGGGAAGCGGCCAGGAGTTACTGTATCCCGCTGCGCACAGTCCCTCACATGCAGATGAATCCTATTTCTTCGATGAGGACGGAATGCTCGTGGGAGCGATTTTCATGTTCCCGAGTGGGTTGGATCTCGAACCTTATCCAGTCTTGAGAAAAACGTTGCTCGCGTTGAAGCCACAATTGGAGTTTTATCTGAACGTCTCGCAGTTGGCGACGAAGGCCAATATGGACTCCAGCGCCATCTTCGATACCGGCGATGAGAAAACGACGGTCGAGTATCTTGTGACAGGAAACCGGGAGCATATGATTCTCCTCACGGCTTCATTCACGATTGATCCTTACGTCCGACTCTTTTCGCCGTACCGGCGGGAATTCCTTGACCGGCTCAGAGAGCCGGCTGGCGGTAAGTCGGGAATGAAGATTGAGAGCCAGGGAAGCGAAGACAAAGAATCATTTGCCTCGTTGCAACAGTTCGCCCGCGGTCAGACGGCGCAATTGGCCTATTGCAAGGACAAGCATTACGATATTGCGGCCGATGCCTACCAGAAGTCGATCACGAGCGGCTTCGCCAACAAAGTATGGATGGCAGAAGCTCACCATCGTTTGGGCGTCTCGTTAGATGCGAAAGGACAATTTGAAAAGGCCAAGGCTGAAATGCTTCAGTCGCTCGCCATCCGGCCGAATGTTCCAGAGGTGATGAACAATCTAGGGGCTGTCCACAATAAACTCGGGGAAAAATCCGCGGCCATGAGCCTATTTGAAAAAGCGGTGATCCTGCGTCCGAACTATGCCATGGCCCGGTACAATCTCGCAGAGGCCTACGAACCGACGAATCCGAAACGGGCACTTGCCGAATATGAAACATTTCTGGCGTTAGTCGAAGGAATTCCAGAGGAGGAGGGGAGGATTGCCCGGGTCAAGGAGCGATTGAAAGTCCTGAAAAAACCGTGAAGGAGAGATGGGGAGCCCGGATTACCGGCGGGCCCGTTCTTTCTGTTCCTGAAGGGTTTTGCACTCGATACAGAACGTCGTGACAGGGCGGGCTTTGAGCCGCTTGTAGGGAATATCTTCACCGCATTGCTCGCAGATGCCGTAGGTCTGCTTCTTCATCCGATCCAAGGCTTCATTGACCTTCTTGAGCAGCTTCTGCTCGCGTTCCATGATCCGCATGGAAAAGCGCTGATCTTCTTCTGCCGACGCCTGATCGCTCACATCCGGTAACGCTTCCGGGGTTTTGTGTTGTGTAAGCACATCGCCCACCTCTTCAAGCAGGTCAGCGCGCTGCCGTTCTAGGGCTCGTTGAATGTCAGGATACTTCGAACGAACTTTTGAAGAAGCCGATTTCTTGGGAGAAGCCGGTTTCTTGGCCTTGGAGGATACGGTGCGGGCGGCAGTCTTCGTGCGTGAAGAATTGGTACGTGAAGCGGATGTCTTTTTCTGGGGAGTACGTGCCTTCATGGATGCGGGCTCCGATCATCCCGAACGAGCGGGGACTATAGCAGCCGTCCAAAGAATGGGTCAACGGGAATGATGCTGAGGGGTGCGAAGCCTACAAGTCCCGGCGGCCCTCGATCGACTTGAGTAACGTGACTTCATCGGCATATTCGATGTCCATGCCGACGGGGATGCCATAGGCGATACGGGACACACGGCTGACAAAGGGCTTGAGCAACCTGGTGAGATAGATCGCGGTCGCTTCCCCTTCAATCGTCGGACTGGTGGCGAGAATGACTTCGTCCACGCCGCCGAGCTTCACCCGTTCAACCAGTTCCTCTACCCGAATGTCTCCCGGGCCGATGCCGTCGAGGGGAGAGAGGGTGCCCAGCAGAACGTGGTAGAGACCACGATAGCCGGCGGCCCGTTCAATCGCGTAGGTCGTGCTGGGTTCTTCCACGACGAGGATTTTAGTGCGGTCCCGTTTGGGGTCGAGGCAGAATTCGCATAAATCGCCTTCGGCAATATTGCGGCATTGCCGGCAGAATGCCAGCCCGTCCTTGACCGCGCGGATAGCCTCAGCCAACCGGAGCGCGTCTTCACGTTCTGACTTGAGCAAGTGAAAGGCCAGCCGTTGTGCGCTCTTCTGTCCCACGCCGGGAAGGCGAACCAATTCTTTCACGAGCCGGGCGAGTAACCCACGTTGATCGATTGACATAGTTGAATCGGTGGTCTTCCGTTGAGACGATATCGAGCGTAATCCGCGCGTTAAAACAGCCCCGGCATCTTCATCCCGCCCGTCAGGGCCTTCATATCCTGTTCCATCAAGTCCTTCGCCTTCCGGAGCGCGTCGTTAGACGCGGCCAGCACGAGGTCCTGGAGCATCTCCACGTCGCCGCTTTTACCGACTTCGGGATCGATGACGACACTCACAATTTGCATGGCGCCATTGGCCGTTACGGTGACACTGCCGCCGCCGGCCGTGCCGCTGGCGATTTTGGTGGCCGCCTGTTCCTGGATTTTGGCCATCTGATCCTGCATGGCTTTCGCTTGCTTCAAAATGTTCGACATATCGCCAAAGGGATTTTTCATTCGCCGGTCTCCTTCTGTGCCACGGTGCGTACTGTCGCAAGATCTGCACCGAAAATGTCCAGGGCTTGTTTTGCGACCGGAGTCGCTCGCGCTCGCTCAAACAATACCATGCGCTGTTCCTGTTCCTTGGCCGCCCGCACCTGGGCCATTGTGAGCCCCGGTGGATCGGATGCGGAGAGCTCGATCACACGGATGCGAACCGGCTGCCCGACCTGTCGCTCGCAGAGCGCGGCCAAGGCCTGTAGATTATCTTCCTTTTCCATCCTAGAACGGGCTAGTGACGCCTGCTTGGTAAAGCCAATGGTGATCTGTCCTCCGTCGAGCGAGACAAACCGGCCGGCTTCCAAATATGCCGCAAAGTTCGGAAACGAGGCCGCGACTTCTTCCTGAACCAGTTCCCAATTGAGCGTGGACTGCTCCGGTGAATTTGTGGGGACGGAGGCATCGGCTACCGGCGGTGCTGGCGTCTCACTTGACGGGGGTTGTGGCGGAGGAGACACGGTCTTGTCCGGCATAGAGGCTCGAGGTGTTGAGGCTTGTACCGGCTGAGTTGTTCCAACCGGTTTCGATGTGGCCGGTGATGCGGAACGTGGAGCGACAGATGCCGTGCCGGTTCGCAAGGGCTGTGGCGCTGTCCCAGCCGGAGGCGCTGGACGAGACGTGGCGACAGTCGTGCCGGATGCAGGTTTTGTCGTTGGTGGGATGGCTGGCGATGCGGTGCTCGGTTTCTGTGTCAACGGCGATGTTGCCGTCTGGGATGGAGTTTCCGTGCGCTTTTCTTGTTGCCGGACAAGCCTGGTGGCGCGTACCGCCGCTGTTTCCAGCACGAAGCGTGGATGGGCGCTGTAGCGCAAGGAATCTTCAGCCTGCGAGAAGATCGTCAGGAGTTCTTGAAGTTGTTCCGGCGTCAATTTCTTGGCTTCAACGGCCAATTGGTGAATGTCTTCTTCCGTGGCTTCGATCAAGCCGCGTAACTCTGGGCCGGCAGGGACAACCGAGGCGACCAGGAGGTTGCGGAGCAGTTCCACCACGTCGGAGCAAAACGCCTTCAGGTCATGGCCCTGATCCAGCAGATTGGCGAGGACCGCCAGCGCAGCCGGGCTGTCTTGTGCGAGGATTGCTGCGCTCATGCCCTGCACCAGTTCTTGCGGCACGGCGCCGAGCAGCACTTCCAGGTCGGCATGGGCAATCGTTTTCCCGCCGAACGCGACGGCCTGATCGAGCAGGCTCAGCCCGTCTCGCATACTGCCTTCGCTCGCCCGCGCGAGCGCGGTGAAACTGCGATCCTCGATGGTCATGCCGTCTTGCGTGGCGACGTGGCGGAGCCGGTCGATAATCTCCTGGCGCGCAATCCGCCGGAAATTGTAATGCTGGCAACGGGACAGGATCGTGGCCGGAATCTTATGAATTTCCGTCGTCGCGAAAATGAACACGACATGGGAGGGCGGCTCCTCAAGCGTCTTCAGAAGCGCGTTGAAGGCCGAATTCGAGAGCATGTGCACTTCGTCGATGATGTAGACGCGGTAGTGTCCGCGAAAGGGCGAGAATTTTACATTCTCGCGTATCTCCCGCACGTCGTCGACGCTGGTATTGGACGCGCCGTCGATCTCCATCACATCGACGGAGGTGCCTTGAGTGATCTCGACGCAGTTGACGCAGGTGTTGCAGGGATGGCCGGTCGGTCCCTGCTCGCAGTTCAACGCTTTGGCCAGAATGCGGGCGACCGTCGTCTTGCCGACTCCGCGGGTACCGGAAAAGAGATAGGCGTGCGCGATGCGTTTGGTGTCGACCGCATTCATCAGCGTCTGAACGACATGCGACTGTCCCACGACATCGTCAAACGTGCCGGGCCGGTATTTGCGGGCGGAGACTTGATAGTCCATTACGAGCGGCTCACGTGCAAACTAAGCGGGGCCAGGTGATCCTGCGGCACACAAAACTGACCGCTTACCGTTGCTTCCTTCCGGACCTGGCGGGGTTCACAGGGTCTTGTTGCACAGGGCCCGGCCCCTATTCAGGCTGCTGAAAATGTCCTCCGGCATCGTTCTCAGTCGCTCATCCCCCTCAACGTACCATCCTGAGTACGCCTCGGGGCCTGAACTCCTTGCGGCCTTGCCGGAGACCATTTTGAGCAGCCTGGTACGATTGTGCTTCGACCGAGCAAGTCTGCAAAGGATCAGGTCGAGCTAGCTCTGTATGGCGGAGAGGGTGGGATTCGAACCCACGGTCCCATTGCTGAGACGCATGCTTTCCAAGCATGTCGATTCGACCACTCTCGCACCTCTCCGCGCCCATACGAGAGGCGGGATTGTAGCACTGCGATCTAGCATGCGGCAAGGCGAGAACGAGCGGAGGCGGTACAGTATTTGACCCTCTAGGGGGTGTTTCCTATACTGCAGTTTGGAATTGGAGGTGCAGGATGAAAATCATGATCGGTATCGGTGTGTCGATCGCGGTGCTGGTCGGGGTGGCGCTGCTCCTCCCGTTCATCGTCGATCTGAACAAATATCAGGATCAGTATCGTCCGCTGATTGAGGACGCGTTGAATCGCAAGGTGACGCTGCAGGATATTCGTTTGACCATCTGGCCCCGGCTGGGCGCGCGGGTGGCGGGATTCACGGTCATCGAGGATCCGGCCTTCGGGACCGGTCCGTTTGCCTCCCTGTCTTCGGTCGATGTCGGAGTCAAGCTGATGCCCTTGCTGAGCGGCAAGGTCGAGGTCGAGGAGATCACGCTGCGCGAGCCCGCGATCACCGTCATCAAGAACAAGAACGGGGTGCTGAATGCGGCAACGTTGGGGCGCAAGGGAGTGGCGGCACCGGAGACACCGTCGCGCGCGCCGGTGCCGTCGCCGGATGGGCCGCTGAAGATTCTGGCGCTTCTGGCGGTGGACCGGGTCTCTCTCGCCGGTGGAAAGGTCACCTATCGGGACTTCTCTCAGGCAAAACCCGTCGAATATGTGCTTCAAGACATGGAGGTTCTGTTGCAATCCGTTCATCTAGGCGACAGTCCGAGTCTCCATCTGGCGCTGACCGTTCAGCCGATGAATCTCCCGATCATGCTCGATGGCACATTCGGTCCGCTCAAGGAGACGGCGGATCTGGACGCCGTCAACCTCCAATTGGCGCTGGGGAAAACGAATTTCGCAATTACCGGAAAGACGGCGGGACAGCATATGGCACTGACGGTGACGGCGCCGGCCATCAATACCGCCAACTTGCCGATGACGTTGCCGCTCAAGAAGTCGGTCGAGGTGAAAGACTTCAAGATCGCGGCGGAGATGAAGGGGCAGGATATGCGTCTGTCCGATCTCTCTTTTCAGGTTTTTGAGGGGAAAGTCGTTGCGCAGGGCGGGCTCACGTCAGGGGCTGCGGCACCTCCATTCAACGGGAAGCTGACGCTCAATGGACTGCAGCTGGGCCCCGCGATTGATGCAGTCGCCGAGACGCCGGTTTCGATCAGTGGAACAGCCGGGGCGGATCTTTCAGTGAAGGGGCAGGGTTTTGCCATGCCGGACATGACAAGGGCGCTGGAGGGCGCCGGCCATGTTGCGGTGAAAGACGGCAAGATCGATGGAGTGAATCTTCTCCAGGAGGCCGTGTCGATTTTGAAGGTCGCCGGCGTTTCTGTTGGGGACGCCAAAGCCACGGCGTTCTCGACAATCGAGACGGACCTCGCGATCAAACAGGGCGTCGTGATGTTGCAGAACATGCTGATGGACAGTCACGACTTTCAGGCGACCGGCGGCGGGACGATCGGATTTGATCATGTGCTCAATATGACGGTAAATCTGCGCCTCTCGGAATCGTTGAGCCAGCAAGTGGCCGGATCCTCTCCGGTCGCGCGACTGGCGGTGAAGGAAGGCCGGTTGACGTTGCCGCTCCTGATCGGCGGCACGCTCGAAGCGCCCTCCTATGGGCTCGACATGAAGGGATTGACGGGAAAAGTGCAGGAACAAATTAAACAGAAAGCGGAAGAAGCGATCGGCGGATTGCTCAAAGGCACGACCAAGCCGAAAGATCTGGAGCACGAAGGGAAACAGCTGCTCAAGGGATTATTCAGCCGTTAAGGAGATAGGACATATGCTCGCAATGGATACCGTCACGCAATACGCGGTGAAGTATGGTCTGCAGGCGCTCGTGGCGATCGGCATCTTCGTCGCCGGAACGTTGGTTGCGCGTTGGGCGGGCAACCTGATGCAGCAGGCGCTGGAGCGGCAGACGTTGGAGCCGCCGGTGCGGATGCTGCTCGTTCGCATCGTCAAAATCGTCGTCCTCCTGTTTACCGCTGTCATTGCATTGGAAGCGCTTGGTGTGCCGATTGCGCCGCTGGTCGCGGGGATCGGCGTGGCCGGTGTCGGGATTGGTCTGGCGTTGCAAGGCGTCTTGAGCAATGTGATGGCGGGTCTCTCGATCATCTTTACAAAGCCGTACAAAGTCGGAGAGCACATCTCGTTGTTGGGAGTGCATGGCGATGTCGTGATGATCGATATTTTTTCCACCACGCTCATGCATCCCGACCATTCGCGGGTCGTCATTCCGAACCGCAAGGTCGTCGGAGAAATTCTGCACAATTTCGGCACGATCCGGCAGCTGCACTTCACGGTGGACGTGTCCTATAAGACCGATTTGAATCAGGCGCTGGCGATTGTGCGGGAGATTGTGGAGAGCCACTCACATGTGCTCAAAGATCCGCAGGCGGCGATCGGTGTGAGCCGGTTGGGACAGCCGGCCATTACGATTGCTGTCGAGCCATGGACCAAAGTGGTGCACTGCGGATCGTTGCAGGGCGAACTCAGCAAGGCGATTGTCGAACAGTTTCGTACCGCGCAGATCGAGTTCCCTTCGCCGTCGCAGACTGTGTCCGCCAGGTGAAATTCCCTGAGAGGCCTCCTGAAGAGTTGACAGTTCCTCGTAAGCAATGGTAGCTTGGCGCGCTTATTTTAGTGCGGACAGCACGACAATTATCCGTGTGCCCATTGTGGAAGTGAGTGGACAAGGACCGTGATTAAGACAGCAGTTGCGCGACGTTACGCCAAAGCCCTTTTCGAGCTTCTCGATTCCTCCACCATCGAAGCGACGCGGGGTACTCTCAATGGCCTGGGTCAGGCCATGCAGGACTCTGTCTCCCTCCGTCACGTGGTGGCGTCTCCGGTATTCGGCATGGAAGAAAAAATTACGGCGTTGACGGATATCGGCGCCCGCTTCGGGTGTCCTCCGGCCGGCAAAGCGTTTCTCGGCCAGCTCGTGAAGAAAAATCGGGTCGGGTTTCTCCCGGAAATCGCCGACGCCTTCGGGAAACTCGTCGATCAATCCAAGGGAACCCAGCAAGTCACCGTCTCGAGCGCCACGGCGCTCCCGCCGGCAGAACAAGACCGCATCAAAACACGTCTCCGCGATACGTTGAAACGGGACGTGGATATCACCTTTCAGACCGACGCCAGTCACCTCGCAGGCCTGCAGATTTCTATCGGCAGCACGGTCGTGGATAGTACCGTACGAGGTCGCTTGCGCGCCATGCAGAGCCTGTTGACGAAGGAGTAGCCATGCAGATCAAGGCAGATGAAATCAGTGCGATCATTAAGGAAAAGATCAAAGGCTTCGACAAGCAGGTCGACGTCAAGGAGACCGGTTCGGTCATCCAGGTCGGCGACGGGATCGCCAAGGTCTACGGGCTCGACGGAGCCATGGCCGGAGAAATGCTGGAGTTTCCCGGAGGTCTCTACGGTATCGCGCTGAACCTCGAAGAAGACAATGTCGGGGCCGTGTTGATGGGCGAAGACACCGGGATCAAGGAAGGCGATCCCGTCAAGCGCACGGGCCGCATCGCGGAAATCCCGGTCGGCGAAGCCCTGATCGGTCGCGTCGTGAATGCCATCGGCCAGCCGATCGACGGCAAAGGCCCGATCAAGTCGGAGCACTCTTCCCGCATCGAAGTCGTCGCCCCCGGTGTGAATACCCGTCAATCCGTCCGCGAGCCCCTGCAGACCGGCATCAAGGCGATCGACGCCATGATCCCGATCGGACGCGGTCAGCGCGAGTTGATCATCGGCGACCGGCAAACGGGGAAAACCGCGATTGCGGTCGATACGATCATCAATCAAAAGGGCCTGGGCGTATTCTGCATTTACGTCGCGGTCGGTCAGAAGCGTTCGACCGTCGCCCGCGTCGTCAAGACGCTCGAAGAAAACCATGCGATGGAATACAGCATCGTGGTTGCGGCGACCGCCAGCGATCCGGCCCCGATGCAGTTTCTGGCGCCCTTCGCCGGGGCGGCGATCGGGGAATACTTCCGCGATAACGGTAAGCACGCGCTGATCGTCTACGACGATCTTTCGAAGCACGCGGTGGCCTATCGGCAGCTGTCCTTGTTGCTCCGCAGACCGCCGGGACGCGAAGCCTATCCGGGCGACGTGTTCTATCTGCACTCGCGTTTGCTGGAGCGCGCGGCCAAACTGAGCGAAAAGCTCGGCGGGGGCAGTTTGACGGCGCTTCCGATCATTGAAACGCAAGCCGGCGACGTATCGGCCTACATTCCGACCAACGTGATTTCGATCACCGACGGCCAGATTTATCTCGGCAGCGATCTGTTCTACTCCGGTATCCGTCCGGCCATCAACGTCGGTCTATCGGTTTCCCGCGTCGGCGGATCCGCGCAGATCAAGACGATGAAGCAGGTCGCCGGTACGTTGCGCCTCGATCTCGCGCAGTATCGCGAAATGGCGGCCTTCTCGCAGTTCGGCAGCGAACTCGACAAGGCGACGCAGATGCAGCTCG
>JABFSU010000082.1 GCA_013140455.1 Nitrospira sp.
CCTGCACCGTCTCCACCAGCCCGGTCCCCGGTGGGGACTCCCAAACCTGTGCCAAAGGTGCGAGTGACACGTGCACCGGCCAGTGCGATTTCAGCTGGGTCAAGTCTTCCGGGAGACAATTGAGGCCACAGTAAGGCTCTTGCGTCTGGGCGTTGCGAGCAGATCCGGAATACCACAACGGGGGCGCTCAACTTCGCCGCCGACGGTCCCCCGGGAAGCAAGAAAGTAGGAGAATCGAGGAGGCTCTCACTTCGTCATCAAACCGGTCTTACAGGAGAAGACCCTGTGGAATGCCGGATTGTTGAGTGCCAGGTAAGACAACGAGTCACGAACACTATTGCGGCGAGAGGAAGAGTCATGAAAACAAACAAGAACATCTCCGTGGTATGGCCCCTTGGCCTGACCCTGCTGTGTGGAATCGCCGGGTTAGTCATACCGCCAGCGAGCATCGCCGCACCGAACACCGGAAGCACGCCAAAGACTGAGAAAGAGTGCAAAGCCGATTTGGCCAATTGCAAGACCAATTGCGAGAAGACGATGATCGACATCGACAACAATGTCCAGCGGTGCAAGGATCTTTGTATGGACGGCTATATCATCTGCACCCCGGCCCGCTCATCTGGCCAGCCCGGTGGCAATCTCGGGGGTGTGAGCCAGCCGGTCCGCCCCGGTGTGCTTCAGCCGATGCAGCCAACACGGAAAAGCTCCCCGTACTCAAAGCCAGGCATGAACGCTCCAATCATGCGCCGCGGCGTCGAGGGCGAGCAGCCGGCCTCGTCAGAGAAGGAAGGTAAGTGAGGCCATCTGTTCGTACACACACCGCTCACCAGGAGATGCTGTCATGAGGAGCAGAAGTTCACTGAGCAAGCTTTGCTGTACCGCGATGAGCGGTGAGGCACACAGGCGTTGGAACGAAAGGCGAGTGTCAACCGCAATCGAACCCACAATAATCAAAAGGAGGAGAGCCATGAGAGCGATTGTGAAAGTGTCCGTGGTCGGGACCCTGGGCCTCGCCATGCTGGTGGGAACGGCAGCGGTCAGTGTCGCGCTCCCGCCCGAGTACAGTACTACCCATTGCAAGTGTTCCTGCGGGGCTTCCAATGGCAGCTCGAAGGAGCTGACTTGGGCAATGACGACAAGCTGCATGTCGAATGGCAAGGCCTGTAGTTTCACCGTGGATGGGGGAAAAACATTCACCCCAGGGAAATTGAGCAATTGCCAGAAATGTTTGCCCAATTACCCTCTGCCGTCATGTACTTCCGCCGCTCAGGGTCTAGGGATGGTGCCGCAGCTGCAGCCAGGGATCAGCCAGACGCCAAAGGCGGGTGCAATTAATCCAATCCAGCGCCGCGGCGTCGAGGATGAACCGCCTACTACCTCGGAGAAGGAAGGGAAATGAGGGTCCACGTTTCCTAATAGACCGATGGGGTGCTCACACAATACACCAGGAGGCCTCGTGATGAAGAGCGGATTCTCACTGAAGGAGCCGGATACGCGTTCACGAATATAAACACCCGATGGATTCTGGCGTGTCTTACGCTCGCCTTTTTGATGAGCGGAACGTCACTTGCTCAAGCGGCGGAGGAGCCCGCACATGTTTCTCCGCCGGACCAATCGGCGCCGGCATCCGGAGACGTCCAGGAACGCGCCATTCGCCGGGCTCCGATGGGTATTCCCCAATTGTCTCCTCTGCCCCGAGGTCCCGTGAGGGCCAGCACGGACGTGTCCTGTTCGAACGGCAAGAAATTCAGCATCGGCACCGGCACAAATCTGGGCAAATGCGATGTACACATTAATGATGAGAGGGTGACCGGCGGGCATTGTACTGATAGCAAGGGAAACGACTCATTCGTTGGTTGTGATGTGGGTTGCAAGGGAACCAGTGGAGCAGGGAATTGTAAGGATACCACGCCCCCAAAATGAGACACGACGCGGACGAACTTCAGATCAATTCTGAGCCTGAGCTAAAAGGGCGCCAATCTTTGTCCCGAGCGTCTTTATGTTGTTTTCAGACAACTGGCGGGCAAATCGTGCGAAGAAGGAGGACAATCGTGATAATTCCGACCCAACATAAAAGCGAGCAGATCTCCAGGTTACTTCTCATGTTGGCCATCAGCCTCGCCGTATGGTTGGCCTCGCCAGAAAATAGCTGGGCACTAAAACCAAGACCCACGATCTACAATAAATGCGTCTGCGCCTGCTCGACACCTGCGACGGGCTTCGGAACGATCCTCGACGGCATTCAGAATACAGCAGGACTCCCCTGCGGAGCCTACAACAATAAGCCCTGTTCCGGCCAAGACGAGAATGGCGCGACAATCAGCGGGAGCACGAAGTTTTGTACAGGGGACAAAGCGGGTGGGACGAAGGCCCTGACGCTGCCTCCTGGCACGAATCCGCCGGTCTTGCAGCGACGGGGCATTGAAGGCGAGGAGCCGCCCACGCCGGCTCCTGAGGAAACGATCAAATGATCTCGTCCCGAAATAGGCTGTACGCAGAACCGGCCAAATAGCGGAACGTATCGGGCATCAGCCGACTTTGCGGGAGTCCAGGGTAACCGCGGGTGGTACTATCAGGACTCCCAGGGGCGGCTCATGACCTTCAACAGTGCGCAGAATCTATGGCAGGGCGTCGAGATGTATCTCACCCTGAATAATAACAGCGGGCATCCGGGCAATGGGGCTGATGCCGTACGCCGGTGGGTCGCGCCTTCAGCCGGCACGATCCGAATCACCGGAGTCGCGTTCGATCTTGACTCAGGTGGCGGCGGCGGTGTGACCGTGTCAATCCGCAAGGGCGGCACGGTGTTGTGGCAGCAGGCCATTGCCAATGGCAATACGACCGAGGTCCCATTCAACCTCTCGACGCCGGTGGACATTGGCAACACGATCGACTTTGTGATCAATCGAGGGGCAGACGGCAATAACAGTTATGATTCGACCGCCTTCGACCCGACGATCAGCTATTGACGGGCTCCAGTTTTTGAGTTGTCCCAGGCGATGACGAGCCCTGTATCAGGAAGATGCGTGCAAATGGACCGGTATTCGTGGTCATGGCTACACCGAATAGCGTGATTGTCCTCCGGTTCAGCGAGCTATTACGTGGAAATCACCGGACCGGCGGTCAGGCTGGAGGCAAACAATGGGGGCTGACACCTTTACGGTCCACTAGATCAGGATGACGTTGTCGAAAGCCAACCATCAGGCGGACAACTATGTTCGCCTGCACTTGAACATTCTCCAACTCACGCACCGATAACCTGCTTGCGGGCATGTCCCATTCCGTGATTGACCCGGCGCCCGCTTCTCACATATCCTTGGCACGCCTTGCAGACAGAGGTTTCGACGGTACGGAGGCTCAGATTGAGAGACCGTCCCTCTATCGAATCACCCCCTCCCCGCTCTTGCACTCTCCCCATTGAACCTTTTTCATCTCTTCGGCGACTTACTTTCCAAAGAGAGAATCTTGGCTCTGAAGCTCCTAGAGGCTCGATCAGCATGGCAATCCGGCACACTTTCCCTATAAAGCTGTATGACTGCGGTCTCAGAACGCCGATCGTCTGCCGACTTGCGACACGAAGGCGCTGTGAGCCCCGCAAGAAGGGCAACGTATGTCACCAGGAGGCGACAGATGGTATCCCCGAAAGGAGAATCACATGAACCGGCTACGATGGAGGAGATTACTCACGACAGCCTTCCTGCTTTGTTCATTCGAACCGGCTCACGCGACGATCGAGAATATCGAGGGCACACTGACATGCCGTAACGGCTGCAATCGGACGACGGTCCAAAAGGTCGCTCAAGGGGGAACCTTCACGTTTCGAGTCTTTGGTCAATGGGTCGATACGGCGAGCGAGGTACAATCAGATTTTAATTATGCCATCGTCAACCGTAAACACGGTCAGGGATCCTACATCGATATCAAACTCGTTGTGGGCCAGTACATGGATCCTGGCGAACGGACGGTCAAGATACGTTATCCCGTTGAAGTGAACGGTTACGACAGCTTTAAACTCCGGGTTGTCAAACGAGGGACGATTTCCTCGGTCATGTACAAGAGGCCGCGATATGCGACCCAAACGGTGATTGCCGGTGCCAAGGGACCGATGGTCACCAAGCAAGTGATCGCGGGACACGATGTGGTTCCGCCGGTGAATCTGCCGCTCAACCAACCGGCGGTGCTCGTCGTATCCGGTACACAACTCATCGGCCTACAAGCCAAGCTGCCCTCCGGGGCGAAGATCCTCGATTGGCTCGACGGCGCCACCACTACTCGGCGAGAAATCAGGATGGAGTTTTCGCAAAGCGGCCAGGGAGATTTGCAGGTCTACGATTCCCAATTGTCCGATGCAGACATGTATGCGCCGGACGCGCACAGATTCGTCTACACCGGTGAAAATCGCCACATTCAGTACGGCGGAACCCTAACCGGCGCCCTTCCTCTGGACCGCCCCGCAATAGGATCCACCAGTCCCGGTCTCCAATTCATCGATGTCGCGCCGCGCGCCGTCATTGAGAACCTGTTCCGCCCGCTCTCGCCGAATGCCGAGTTCACGAACACAGGGGGCACGCGATTTTTCCGGGTCGACCAGCGGTACTGCGCCGCTATTGGCGGTCTGGAAGGCACTACGACCATTGCCGTCCCCCATCCGATTTGGGGCGTGGCGAACGTCGGGACCCTACCAGTCACCACGGCCTTTGCCTCGCACCTACGGTCGGGCAACCAGGTGCTTTCCACAGAAAACACGAGCGCGCTTAATCCGGGACAGGATGCGCGCTTTACCTTCGTGCGACCCAATGGCACGGCCACCGGCTCACCAGTACGGGTCACTAAGCTCAATGCAGCGCCGCATATCGGCTGCTTCATCTCGCCGGAGCTTCCCCCGTTTGTGCAGGACCCCTTGCTCACCGTGAATGTGAATACCGACGGTGGCGTGCCGGAACAAGCGGACCAACAGGTCAACAACAGCCGGACGTATTGATGAGAGATTTTACTTCAACCGCTATGTTCACAAGTGGAGGATTTCTGCCTCGCTCCATGCTCATCCGCTCGCTCATTGCGCTCGTCTTTTGTCTTCCGTTGCCGCTTCTCACGGTCGCGCGGTTGGCCTGGAGGCAAAACAGCAATATCCCGATCCCTACACCGGTTCGTCCCCTCACCAAAGGGATCCCCAACGTACCGGGCAGCGCTGCGCTGTCATTGGCAGATGGCGCAGTAGACTCCTTGTCCTGTGGGTCGGGGGCTTGAGCGAATAGAGGCACCGATACGACATCCCGACCACTAAGAAAGATATGAGGAACGATCTGTTCGTTCATCCTGTTGGATCAAGGAGGAACAGCATGAGAAAAAGTCCGACTACTGTGCTGATGTTGTCTCTTCTACTCGCGCTGACCGCCGGAGTCTCGCCGGCAGTCGCGCAAAATCCCCTTCCAGCGCCGACACTCCTTCGCCCCCTCACCAACGGTATTCCTAATGTGCCGGGCGGCGATGCGATCTCAACCGGCGATGGAGCACGGGTGGCATTTACCCATGTCGCTGGGGCCACGCACTATCACATTTGCTTCAAAGCGCCAGGAAACATCTGCCAGGATCAACGCACTCCGCCCCTCCAGTCGATGTTCGCCGTCACGGCACGGATCAATCCGATCGCACCCCAACCCCTCCCTCCGGTCGCGCAGGGCGGGACCATTGAGTTTTTTCTTCCGATTCCTGACGGATTCCAGGGCGGACGCATTCAATGGGAAGTGAAATCCTGTACCGGTCCGAACCCGACACAATGCGGGCAAGCGTTTCCGTTCCAACAGGTCATTGTGCTTTTGCCCTCAGCGACACTTTCTCCCAATGTTCCCTCCATTATCCCGAACAACCGCAGCGTCACCTTCCAATGGACCAACCATCCGCTCGCGGACGAAGGCACGCAACTGATTGTCCTTCCGGATGGCATTCCTACGAACCTGATATCCGTATTCACAATGAGCAACCCCACGGTCGCGAATTCTCCAGGCTTCAGCATGCCATTGGGTTCTGGAGTGAGCAATCAGGCGGTGGTGTTGGATCCTGGGCTCGGCCCGATGATCAAATGGACGGTCGCCAGCTGCCGTAATTTCCCCAACAAGGGCCGCCGCTGCAGCCAGCTTCTGACCTCATGGAAATCCATGCGAGTGCCCAACTTCTTTTCGACGATCATCGTACCGACGTTTCGTCATCCCCGCTGCGTCAACTGTCATGCCGTGGCCACGGATAGTTTCCTGAATGATCCGGCGACCAATGGCAACGGGGGCTTGCCCAGCAACCATCCGGCAGTCAATCCCCAAGCGAACTGTGCAAATTGCCATACCAATAACCTTTTGCCGCCTCTAGGCAACATCAATCCTGGCTGGCACGCAGCACCAGCCCTCCTCGATTTCCGCAACCGGAACAATGCTCAGCTCTGCTCGATGGCGCAGCAGTCCGCAACCGACCCCATTACGGGCCAGCCGGTATCTGGCTTTCAGCACCTCACCCAAGACAAACTGATTCTGTGGGCCGTGAACCCCAACGCGAATGGAAATGTGCAACTCCCAGGCGGACCGGGCCGTCAAGCCGCCCCACCGGCCAATATTACGGCTTGGCAGAACGAAGTGTACGTCTGGTGGTTCAAGACACAGAAGGCGTGCGATTGAAAAGGCGGCCTTGTGAATTTATGGTGCCGTGGAAGGAAGAAGGATGTGAAGGGAGGTCGTGCGATGCCGATACCTGCCCCACCCCAGACACAAATCGAGACGCCCTGACCGTTCGGAGGACGTATCAGTAATCTCGCATCGCCGGCAACATAGACACCTGAGACCTGTATCGCGTTTGACTGAACACTTGTATTATTGTTTGCTCAGCCTAATTCCGACTCCCCCTTTCACCGCAATATCGACCGGTAACGCGCTCTTTCCTCCCCCGATGCTGATCGAAAAACCTTGGAAATGATCCAGGAAAAACTTGGCTGAAGTCAGATCCCATTGCGGCTGAAACGGAGGTTCAATACGGAGAGGGAAATCGAAGAAGACATCCAGTCCGGCCTCCACCGACTTTGCCAGTTTTGGATGAGGAAAAGGAAATCCCACGCCGACCCCGAGAAACCACCCTCCGACTTCATCCGGATTCACTTTCGGGTAAATGCCGATCGATACGCCGCCCCCGCCGCCCACGTTCGATTTCAGCATGGCAGCCAGGTCCAAATACCAATGGGACTTGTTCAGAAAATCGAATGCATGACTGACTCCGAGTTCTCCCCCAACCCCTTTTGCCAAATTTCCTCCGAGG
>JABFSU010000092.1 GCA_013140455.1 Nitrospira sp.
ATCGGCGGGTGGGTGGGAGCTGCAGGGCACCGGCTCGTGCGGGAAGAAATCACGCTTGTGCTCTTCGGCGTCCTGATGATCGTGGCGGCTGGACAGATGTGGTGGCGTACGACATTGCGGGACGATCCTGAGGAGCCTAGCATCTGCGCGGATCTGTTTCCGTGGACCTGTTGGATAAAAGTGAGCGGGATTGGACTGGCGGTCGGGCTGTTGACCGGATTCTTCGGGGTCGGAGGAGGGTTTGTGATTGTGCCTGCGTTGACGCTGCTGCTCGGATTTCCGATGCGAGTGGCGGTGGGGACCTCCCTGCTGATCATCACGCTCATCGCGTTGTCAGGCGTCGCTGCACACGTCCGTCTGGCTCCCCTGGATCTGCGCGTCCTCTCATTCTTGATTGCCGGAGCCATCATAGGAATGTTGGCAGGGAGACAGGTGAGTCGCGCCCTCTCCCCCAGGCTCTTAATCAGAGCCTTTGCCGTCGTCGCCTGGGCCGTGGCGGTGATTCTCATCGGCCACAATCTCTGGAAGATGAATGGAGGACTATTGTGAGCGAGCATCAGGGAGGCGGTGAAGAGGGAGGGGCTCACACGCCTGTCGGCACGAGGCGGACATTTTTCGGCTGGGTCACAAAGGTGGCGGCAGGTCTGATCGGGCTCGGGCTGGCGATTCCGTTGGCCGGGTATGTCATTTCTCCGGCCTTGAAACGGAGGGCGCGGCCCTGGGTGGATGTCGGCAGTCTGGAAGACGTGCCTTTCGGCGATCCCAAACAACTCGACCATGTCACGACGATTCAGGACGGGTACTTGAAGAGCCAGTCACAGAAGGCGGTTTGGGCGGTCAAGCAGCCGGACGGACAGGTCAGAGTGTTCTCTCCGATGTGCACCCACCTCGGCTGCGGCTATCGCTGGGACGGGGAGGAGAAGCAGTTCAAGTGCCCTTGCCACGGCAGCGTGTTCGACATCGAAGGCAAGGTGGTGGCCGGGCCTGCGCCGCGGCCGCTTGATCTCTTGCCCTCCAAGATCGAGAACGGCCGTCTTCTTGTGGTTTTCAAGGAATTCAAGCCCGGAACCGGGGACGTCGTCGAACTGTGAAACCGGCGATGAGCTGGAGGTGGGTGTTAATCTCCCGTCCCTTACCGTTAGCCTGGAGCATGCATGCGAATCTATCAATGGCTTGATAGCCGGCTCAATCTGAAGCCGGTTGAACAGACTCTTCTGGACGAACCCATCCCGGGCGGCGCCAGCTGGATTTATGTCTTCGGCTCGGCCACGCTGTTTCTCTTTCTGCTGCAAGCCGTCACCGGCATGTTCCTCGCCTTGTACTATGCGCCGACGCCCGATCATGCCTACGACAGTATTCAGTTTATTGAAGAACAGGTCACATTCGGCGCGTTCGTGCGCGGCCTCCACCACTGGGGAGCTTCCGCCATGGTGGTAGCGATCGGGCTGCATATGCTCCAGGCGTTCCTGTATGGGGCGTATAAGCCGCCGCGCGAAGTGATGTGGATGGTGGGCGTGGTGCTCTTTCTCCTGGTGATGGCCTTCGCCTTCACCGGCTACCTGTTGCCGTGGGATCAGACGGCCTATTGGGCGACGCAGATCGGGCTTAATATGGTCGGCACTGTGCCGGTGGTCGGAGAGTTCTTGATGCGGGTTATGCGAGGCGGGGAAGTGCTGGGGGCGCTCACGCTGTCCCGGTTCTTTGCCGTCCATGTGCTCTTTTTGCCGGCGCTCTTGGTTGGCTTGATCGCCGCCCACCTCTTCATTCTGCGGCGTGTGGGCCCGGCCGGTCCCTGGACCGATGCGCGGGCGTCACTCGGCAGCGAGACGTTTTATCCGCGGCAGGTCTACATGGATGCCGTCGTGATGTTGGTGGTGTTCGCGGTTATTTCAGCTCTCGCCCTGCTGGTGCCGTTCCCTCTGACCGACAAGGCCGATCCGTCCGACACGAGTTTTGTGCCGGTGCCGGAGTGGTATTTCCTCTTCTATTACGAGTTGCTGAAGTACGTCCATGGGCCGCTGGAGCCTCTGGCGACCTGGATCCTTCCGATGGGAGTGATTCTGATCATGCTGCTGTGGCCGTTTATTGATCGCAATCCTGCCAGGAATCCGATCAGACGGCCTGTCGCGCTTGGCGCAGGGGTTGTGTTTCTGGTTGTGGTGTTGTCCCTCTTGGGTCTATCGGTCAGGAATCTGTATGCTGTTCCGCGTATCGATCCGGCGGTGGCGAGAGGGAAGGCCCTCTATGCCGGGTTCGGCTGTGCGGGTTGTCACCGGATCCATGGCGCCGGCGGGGCGGTTGCGCCGGATTTGTCGTTTATCGGTGACACCAGACCGGAACAGGCATGGCACCTGAAACATTTCAAGGATCCCCAATCGGTGTCGCCCGGGTCGTTCATGCCGAAGTTTCCGCTCACTGATCCTCAGCTGAATGAGCTGACGAGCTATATGCTGAGCCTCAAGAAAACGCCCTGATCGGCTCAGTCGAATCCTTTGCCTGCGTGCGGTCTCACACAGGCAGGAGAAAAGGAGGGTTCCATGAAGCTTAACGAGATGCTGCGGTTGATTGCCGGGGTGTTTGTGTTGCTTGCCATTATTCTGGGAGCGACGGTCCATCCGTACTGGAATTACTTTGCGGCCTTTGTGGCGGCGAATTTGATTCAGTCGTCGTTTACGGGCTGGTGTCCGATGATGGCGCTCTTGAGGAAACTGGGCGTGCAGGAGTAGCCGGACTGGTGCAAAAAGGTGAGGCTTCGGTTAAGGTTGGGTTGTGTTCTGCCGTCACCTAAAGATGAACTGCATGCGTTGTCTGGTTTGCGCGGTACAAGGACCAATGGTTATGACGGGCCTACGATGGATTCTCGCGGCAGTTCTGCTGGCGGCTGGATGTAGCTCCAAAGAGGAACCGGCGACTGCGGTTGTTTCTGCGGCATCGCCGGCCACTATTCAGGCGGCGGTCGTCGAGATCAAGTCCGCTCAGGTTCCCGTTCGTGTCGAAGTCACCGGTCAAATCATGCCCATTTTCCAGGCCACGCTGTCCAGCCGTATCCAAGGCACGATTGATACATTGTTGGTGAGGGAAGGCACGCGTGTCTCAAAAGGGCAGACTCTCATTCAGCTCGACAATCGTGATGTTCAAGCCGACCTGGCGCGCGCCTCGGCGGAGGTCGAAAATGCCAGGGCTCAACTGGACAGGATGAAGTCGTTATATAGCCAGGATGCGGTGTCCAAGCAGGAAATGGAGAATGCCACCCGTTCATACAAGGTTGCGGAGGCTAATCGGAAATCCGTGCTCGCGCAACTGAGTTATACCGTCGTGAAGGCACCCTTCGATGGTGTGATCACCGAAAAGAAAGTGGAGGCGGGGGAGCTGGCCTCACCGGGACAGCCGTTGCTGAAAATGGAGGATCCGCTCCAGCTCCGCCTGGAGGCGACGGTGGCGGAGGGAGACCTGAAATCAATCGCTCGGGGGGACAAGATTCCCGTGCTCATCGATGCCTTGGCGGCGCAGACGTTGAGCGGAGTGGTGAGCCAGATTCTGCCGGCCGGCGATCCGCAAACCCACACCTTCATGGTGAAAGTCGACCTTCCCAAGACCCCGGGATTGAAAACCGGCATGTTCGGCCGCTTTCAGCTGGATAAAGGGACCAGTCACACGATCCTGATTCCGGCGTCCTCTGTGGTCGAACGCGGGGAACTGACGAGTGTCTATGTCGTCGGGGCCGACCGGATTGCCAGGCTCCGGTGGATTAAGGCCGGGCGACGGTTTGATCAGCAACTGGAAATTCTTTCCGGCGTGAACCTGGGCGAACGGGTATTGACGGATGGAAGCCGAGGCATCGACGGTGCTCCCGTGCAGATCCTCGACGCCGTTGCCGCCCCGGCGACGCCCTAACCGCGCTATGGATCAGTATCGCCCAGGGCTCAGTGGCCGGATTGCCGCACTGTTTATCGGGAGCAAGCTGACGCCTCTGATCATGCTGGCGGCCTTGTTGCTGGGCTTGTTTGCCATTGTTGTCACCCCCCGCGAAGAAGAACCGCAGATCGTCGTTCCGATGGCCGACGTGTGGCTGCCCTTTCCCGGCGCTTCCGCCAAGATCGTCGAAGAACAACTGACCAAACCCTTCGAACGCAAACTCTCCGAGATCAAAGGCGTGGAGTACGTCTATTCGATCTCGCGCCCCGGCGGCGCGCTGATCATCGTACGCTTCTATGTCGGCCAGCCGATGGAGCAGAGCCTGGTCGATCTGTACGACAAGCTGATGTCGAACCGGGATCTCCTGCCGCCGGGAGCCGAGCCCTTTCTCGTGAAGCCGAAAGATGTGAATGATGTGCCGATCGTGACCGTGACGCTGTCGAGTCAGCGATACGGCGAGTTTGAACTGCATCAACTGGCCGAGCAGGTGTTGGAAGAGACCAAGAAAGTGCCCGGGACCTCCGGTGGCTTCATCGTCGGGGGGCGGTTGCGTGAATTGCGTGTGCAGATCGATCCAGCGCGATTGAAGGCCTATGGTCTGACCCCGTTGCAGGTGGCCGGTGTGATTCGCGGCGAGAATCGGGCCCTGCCGACGGGCCGGTTCGACAGTCGCAATCAGAGCTTCCTGGTAGAAACAGGGCGGTTCATTCGCTCCCGCGAGGATCTGGAAGCGTTAGTGGTTGGCGTCAATGAGCAGCGTCCTGTCTATCTCCGGCAGGTGGCCGACGTTACCGATGGTCCGAATGAGGCGAAGCAGTATGTCTGGTTCGGGGCGCGTGATCAGAATGAAGAGCCTGCTGTGACCGTAGCGATCGCCAAGCAGGGCGGGATGAATGCCGTGAGCGTGGCCGAGAGCGTCATCCGCAAGGTGGAGGACATGAAGGGGCGGACGGTCCCGACGGACGTGCGCGTGACGGTGACGCGCGACTACGGTGACACTGCCCGCGAAAAGGCCGATGAGTTGCTCTGGCATCTCTTCATCGCGGTGGCCGCGGTGGTGGCGTTTCTTGGCCTGACGCTGGGGCTTCGCCCGGCTATTGTTGTCTCGCTGGCGATCCCCTTGACGCTGGCCTTGACGCTGTTTACGTCCATGCTCATCGGCTATACGATCAATCGGGTCACGCTCTTTGCGTTGATCTTCTCCATCGGGATTCTGGTGGACGATGCGATCGTGGTGGTCGAGAACACCTATCGCCATTTGACGCTGCGCCTGAAACCTCACCAGGAAGCGTCGATCTATGCGGTCGACGAAGTCGGGAATCCCACAATTCTGGCAACGTTCACGGTTATCGCCGCGCTGCTCCCGATGGCGTTCGTGTCCGGATTGATGGGGCCCTACATGCGGCCGATTCCGGTGAATGCCTCCATTGCCATGTTCTTTTCGCTGCTCGTCGCCTTCATCGTCATTCCCTGGTTTTGCCAGACCTGCTATCGACCGGGAGCCGTCGTGAAAGGAATCAATCATGAAGCGGACGATCAGGGGCTGATCGCGCGCTTCTACCGGCGGGTGCTGTCACCGCTGCTGGCTCATCCGCTCCTGGCGGCGATTTTTCTTGGGCTCGTCGCGTTGATGTTGGTCGGGGCCGTGATGCTGTTTCAGACCCGCCATGTCGTGGTGAAAATGCTGCCGTTCGACAACAAGAGCGAGATCCAATTGGTGATCGACATGCCGGAAGGCAGCACATTGGAAGAAACGGCGCGCGTGACCAAAGCGCTGTCGCAATATGTGCGCACGATTCCGGAGGTGCGCGACTATCAGGCGTACGTGGGCACGGCGTCGCCGTTCAACTTCAATGGATTGGTGCGCCACTATTATCTGCGGGAGCAGCCGCATGAGGCCGATATGCAAATCAATCTCGTGGCCAAGGATGCGCGGAAGGCGCAAAGCCACGAAGTGGCCCAGCGGATTCGTCCTCCGCTGCAAGACATTGCCCGGCAGTTCAATGCGAACGTGAAAATCGTCGAAGTGCCGCCGGGTCCCCCCGTGCAATCGGTGCTGGTCGGAGAAATTTACGGGCCGGACTATACACGTCAGCTCGCCGTGGCCCGGGAGGTGCGGGCGCTGTTCGAGACGACGCCCGGCGTGGTCGATGTGGATGATTACATCGAAGCGGATCAAGTGAAGTACCTGTTCACCGTCGATCGGGCGAAAGCGGCGCTGGCCGGCATTCCGTCCGAGGAAATTGTACACACGCTGCGGATGGCATTGGAAGGCACGAAGATAGGATTGGTCCACATCCCCCAGGAAAAGAGCCCGGTGCAAATTGTGCTGCGTTTGCCGCTGGCTGAGCGGACCGGTCTTGAGCACATCGGGGAGATCGGTTTGCGCACACATACCGGCGGGATGGTGCAACTCTCCGAGCTCCTGACCATGGAGCCGACGATGCAAGAGAAGGCGATCTATCATAAGAATCAAAAGCCGGTGGTCTATGTCGTCGCCGACGTGGGCGGTCCCGGCGCAGAGAAAGCAGAAAGCCCCGTCTATGGCGTGCTCGGTGTCGGAAAGAAACTGGAGGCCTATCGGCCGGCGGAAGGCTATCAGCTGGAGCAGTACTATGCGTCACAACCCTGGTCGGAAGAGAAGCTAGCGATGAAATGGGACGGGGAGTGGCAGATCACCTATGAAACGTTCCGCGACATGGGCATCGCATTCGCAGTGGCGATGCTGCTGATCTATCTGTTGATCGTCGGGCAGTTCCAGTCGTTTCTGACGCCGGTCATCATCATGGCGCCGATCCCGCTCACGCTCATCGGCATTCTGCCGGGGCACTGGATGACCGGTTCGTATTTCACGGCGACGTCCATGATCGGCTTTATTGCGCTCTCCGGCATCATCGTGCGGAACTCTATTCTGCTGGTGGACTTTATTCAGCTGCAGGAACGGGCGGGGGTGCCGCTACGGGAGGCGGTCATCACGGCCGGTGCGATCCGCACGAGGCCGATTCTCCTGACCGCTGCTGCGTTGATGGTCGGCGCATTCGTGATCATCCTCGACCCCATCTTTCAAGGGTTGGCGGTGTCGCTGCTGTTCGGCGTGGGGGCTTCGACATTGCTCACGCTCATCGTCATTCCGCTGTTGTATTACCATGTGCAACGGCGTTCCGCTGCTCCCGTCAGTGCTCCCTGAAAGCCAGATCCAGGATAGGCAACAGCCTCCGTTGCGTCGTCGGAGCGGAAGGTTCATTATTTGCCGACTGGCGCGTTCCGCTACAGCTCGTCAAGGAGTGCTGGGGAGAGGTTCCTCTGTTGAGAGCGTTCGATCTGCAGCGGTCTCCGACAACTGCTGGAATTGACTGCTGAGACGCATATTTGCTCTTGTCAGCCATTCCGGTCTTCCGCTTGCACTCTTCCACCAAGCGGAGTTCTGTCATGGCTGATAGTTTGGAAGGGCGATAGGTTCATGGTATCGGGTTGTTTCGCCTGAGAGGGAGTTCGTTATGTCGTCATCAGACATGGTGTTCCTGTTTGATGTCGATAACACGCTGCTGGACAACGATCGGGTCACAGAAGATCTCGCGGATTACCTTGATCAGGAAGTCGGGCACGAGCGTCAGCAACGCTATTGGATCATCTTCGAACAGTTACGGGCCAAGCTGGGCTACGCAGACTATTTAGGCGCACTGCAACAGTACCGCATCGAATATCCCCACGATCCCCACCTGTTAACGGTCTCTCGCTTTCTGATTCATTATCCGTTTGCCGACCGGCTGTATCCGAAGGCGCTGGCAGTCGTGGAACATGTCAAGCGGTGGGGCAAGGTCGTCATTCTTTCCGATGGTGACGTGGTGTTTCAGCCCAGGAAAGTCGAGCGGTCGGGATTGTTTGAAGCCGTTGATGGGAATGTATTGATCTATGTGCATAAGGAGCAGGAGTTACACGATGTGGCGCAGCGGTATCCGGCTCAGCAGTACGTGCTGATCGATGACAAATCGCGTATTCTCACCGCGGTGAAAAAAGCCTGGGGCTCACGGGTGACGACAGTGCTTCCGCGCCAGGGGCACTATGCCTTGGATCCGCAGCTGTCGGGCCGTTATCCGTCGCCGGATGCGACGGTCGAGCGTATCGGTGACTTGCTGGACCATGATGGTTCGGCGTTGCTATCCTCTCTTCAGAGGAGAGCCTGATGTCGTCATCGCCTCAGTCAGATCATGCGGCCTGTGTCGGGCCTCTGCTAGATCGAGTTCCGTTGCACGGGGCCTGCGCCGATTATGTGAGGCAGGCGATGCGCGACAAACTCATCGAGCACAAGCAGTACATCACTGAACATGGCGAAAACCTGCCGGAGATTCGCAACTGGACGTGGCCGGGAGCCCGGCGATGAATAAGAAAATCTCCTTTTCGATCTGGTACGTCTTCCTCGCCATCTGGGCGGTGATCCTCGTCCACGACTTCATTTACGCCCTTCAAAAAATCGAAGAGCTTCCCTACAGTGAATTCCGGCAGCTTGTGGCGGTCGGCAAGGTCGCCGAGGTATCGGTCGGCAGTCACACGTTGACGGGAAAGCTTAAACCGGAGAGCGACGCCAAAGAGCCGAAGCTGTTTTCGACCATTCGGGTTGAAGATCAGGATCTTGTCCGGGAGTTGAATCAGCACGGGGTGAAGTTCGTCGGTGTCATCGAGACGACGTTCTGGCGCGATGTGATGTCGTGGATTCTGCCTGCCGCCATCTTCGGGGGTATTTGGTATTTCTTCATTCGCCGGCTCGGACAGGCCCAGGGTGGGTTCATGCAGGTCGGTCAGTCCAAAGCAAAGATTTATGCTGAGACCGATATCAAGATCACCTTTGCCGATGTCGCCGGGGTGGACGAAGCGAAAGAGGAACTCCGCGAGGTGATTGAGTTCCTCAAGACGCCGGAAAAATTCACTCGGCTGGGAGGAAAGATCCCCAAAGGCATCTTATTAGTGGGTCCGCCAGGAACCGGGAAGACGCTGTTGGCCCGGGCGGTTGCCGGAGAAGCCGGGGTGACGTTCTTCAGCATCAGCGGGTCGGAGTTCGTCGAAATGTTTGTTGGAGTGGGCGCGGCGCGCGTGCGCGATCTCTTCGAGCAGGCGAAGCTGAAGGCGCCCTGCATCATCTTCATCGATGAACTTGACGCGTTGGGAAAAGCGCGGGGTATGGGCCCCATGGCCCATGAAGAACGCGAACAGACACTCAATCAATTGCTGGTTGAGATGGACGGGTTCGATCCCCGCATTGGCGTTATTTTAATGGCGGCGACCAACCGTCCGGAAATTCTCGATCCGGCGCTCCTGCGCGCAGGCCGGTTCGATCGCCACGTCGTCGTGGACCGTCCGGACAAGATCGGGCGTCTGGCCATCCTTCGTGTGCATGCCAAGCATGTGCCGCTGGGTCCTGACGCGGATCTCGAGAACATCGCGGCAATGACGCCCGGGTTCTCCGGCGCCGATCTGGCCAATATCATCAATGAGGCGGCGTTGCTGGCGGTGCGGCGCGGCAAAGACCTCGTGGGGATTTCGGAATTGCAGGAAGCGGTGGAACGGGTGATCGCCGGATTGGAAAAGAAGAATCGGGTCCTCAATAAGATGGAGAAAGAGCGGGTGGCCTACCATGAGACTGGCCATGCGCTGGTGGCGATCTCGTTGCCGGGCTCGGATCAAGTTCAGAAAATCTCGATCATTCCTCGCGGGGTGGCGGCGCTCGGGTACACGCTGCAACTGCCCACAGAGGACCGGTTTCTGATGACGAAGTCCGAACTGGAGAACAAGATTGCGGTGCTCTTAGGGGGACGGATTGCCGAGGAAATGATCTTCGGCGAGGCCTCCACCGGCGCGCAGAACGATCTGGTCAAAACGACGGACATTGCAAAAAGCATGGTAAAGGCCTACGGAATGAGCGAGAAGCTGGGCACCATTACGCTGGAGCGGGAACGGCAGCCGCAGTTCGTCCAGATTCCGGTGACCTCTGAAAAAGGAGACTACTCCGAAGAGACGGCCCGGGAAATCGATTGTGAAGTGCGGCGGATCATCGATGAACAGTATGAGCGGGTGACGCAACTGCTCGAGCAACGCAAAGCCGCCTTGGTCGAAGGCGCACGGGTCCTGCTGGAACGGGAAGTCATCAGCGGGAGCGAGCTGAGAACGATTATGGATATGCACTGATTGGCATGACGGATGCGCGGCGCCCGGGATGCGCCGCAGTGCGGAGCTGGTTGCGCGAGGTGTGAATTCAACATGGCGATGGAACGGCAGGCCTCGATCGAGCGCGTGGACAACGTGATGCATTGCCGCGGCCGGTGGGTTTTGTCGAATGTCGCCGACCTTGAACACCAAGCCGGCGCGCTCGGCTGGCCCGAGAGGGGCGGCGTGATCTATGACGCGAGCGAGATTACCGCGATGGATACGGGCGGGGCGGTGCTCCTGCACCAGAGTGTCCGTGCGGCCGGTCGGGGTGGACGAGCGCCGTCTCTCCGAGGCCTGCCGCCGGAATTTTCCGCGCTGCTCAAAATGGTTGAGACGCAGTCGGTGAGCGCGTTCGGAGTAGTCCACGCGCAAGGGGGGCAAGGGGGATGGGTCGAGCGAGTGGGACGGGCCGCGTGGCATGAACTGGAGTCCGGTAGTCGCGGTCTCGCATTTCTTGGGGAGAGCACCGTCGCGTTTCTCCGCGTGTTGCGTCGACCGGGGGCGCTGCGCTGGCGTTCGCTCTTGCGGATGCTGCAAATCGACGGGGTGAATGCCCTGCCGATCACAGGGCTGCTGACGTTTCTCATCGGCGTGGTGATCGCCTATCAGGGCGCCGAACAGCTACGAAAGTTCGGAACGAACATTTTTATCGTCGATCTGGTGGGTATCTCGTTGCTCCGTGAGATTTCACCGTTGATTGTGGCCATCCTGATTGCCGGCCGGTCGGGATCGGCCTATGCAGCCGAGATCGGTACCATGAAGGTGACGGAAGAGCTGGATGCCGTACGGACGCTGGGCATCTCGCCGATGGCGTTGCTTGTCCTTCCACGGGCGCTGGCGTTGGTCATCGCCTTGCCGTTATTGACAGTGTACGCGGATGCGCTGGGAGTCTTCGGGGGGATGCTGATCGCCTCGGGCCAGTTGAATGTCAGCTTTACGGAGTTTGTCTCGCGCTTTGAAGACGCGGTCGCAGTCCGGCACTTTTTCATCGGGATCGCCAAGGCGCCTTTCTTTGCCATCATCATTGCGCTGGTCGGATGCTACCAGGGATTCCAGATTCGTGGCGGGGTGGACGATGTCGGCCGTCATACGACGATCAGCGTGGTCCAGGGGATTTTCCTGGTGATCGTGTTCGATGCGATTTGCAGTATTTTGCTGAACTGGTGGGATCTCTAGCAATGGCGAGCACGGAACACGTCGAGAAACAGCAAGCGATTATCGAGGTCAGCCATGTAGCGACTCGATTCGGAACGTCCGTGGTGCACGCGGATGTGAGCCTCTCGGTCCGGCGCGGCGAAGTCTTTGCCATTGCCGGCGGCAACGGGTGCGGAAAATCGACGCTGTTGCGAGAAATCGTGGGGCTGCTCACGCCCTCGTCCGGTTCGATTCGCCTCTTCGGCTTGGACAGCCGGGCGTTGGAAGAATACGACGGTCGACCGATCCATCGGCGGTTCGGGGTGATGTTCCAGCAGGGGGCGTTGTTCAGTTCGTTCACGCTGGCGGAAAATGTCGCGGTGCCGCTGCGGGAATTTACTGGCCTGAGCGCGCAGCTGATCCGGGAGATTGTGGCCGTCAAGATTGCGATGGTGGGATTGCCGCCGGACAGTGCCGCCAAATTTCCCAGCGAACTGAGCGGTGGGATGCGGCGGCGGGCGGCGCTCGCCCGGGCGATCGTGATGGATCCTGAATTGTTGTTCCTCGACGAGCCGACGGCCGGTTTGGATCCGATCATCGCCGCGGGATTCGATGATCTGGTGCTCTCTCTGAAGCGCCTGTTGGGGCTGACGGTGGTCATGGTGACGCACGATCTGGATTCGCTGTGGCGCATTGCCGATCGGGTGGCCGTCTTGGGCAACGGGAAGGTCCTCGGCGTCGGCACCATGCAGGAGTTGTCACAGTCCGACGACCCTGTCATTCGTGAATATTTCCAGGGCCCTCGGGGACGGGCGGCGCAGGAGCAGGCGGCCTGGAATCAACAGGGCCGCCGCACGTGACGCGTTTAGGAGATCGAACGCGAGTAGAATGAGGATGGTATGGAACCGAAGGTAAATTATTTTCTCGTGGGCTCCTTTGTCCTCATCCTCGGTGCGGCGATGGTGATCGCCATGTTCTGGCTGGGGAAAACAGACTACCGCGGCGTCAATGACCGATACGAAGCATTTATGCGGGAGTCCGTCGCCGGGTTGAGTGTGGACTCCACGGTCAAGTATCGCGGTGTCGATGTGGGGCGGGTAAAGGACATTGCCCTGAATCAGAACAATCCCGAAGAGGTGCGGCTGACGCTCGATATTGCCCGCGGGACGCCGATCAAGACCGATACTATCGCCGTCCTTGAGACCCAGGGACTGACGGGCCTGGCGACGATCAATCTGACCGGAGGAAGTCGGGAGGCTCCTCCGCTGCAGGCGGCGGCAGGACAGGAATACCCCGTCATTAAAACGGGGCCGTCGTTGTTCTTCCGTCTCGACGAGGCGATGTCCCGGCTCTTATCTGAAAAAGGGCTGACCAAACTGCTCACCGATCTTGATGTATTGGCGAAGGGGGCGTCGGAGATCGTGGATGAGGAGAACCGTGTCCGGTTAAAGCAGACGCTCAAAGACCTGTCCGAGGTGGCGCAGACGATTGCCGCACACAAAGATCAACTGGATCGCGGCCTGACCGGCGCGGAGCGGAGTGCGGACAACCTCGCCAAGATGACCCTGTCGCTCAACGAGCAGGTGCCGTTGCTGCTTGGGCGGATCAACAAGAGTGCCTCGTCGATTCAGCGGCTGACCGATGAGTTGGCGGTGACGAGCAAGGCCGTCGGGGCGCTGGTCAATGAGACGAAGCCGGAGGTGGAGCAGTTCTCACGCCAAACGTTGCCGGAGTCGAGTCTGTTGGTGAGCGAGCTGCGGCAATTGACCGGAACCCTCAATCGCGTGGTGCGTGATCTGGAGCGGGAGCCGAACGCGCTGGTGTTCGGGAAGCAGGCACCGCGCCGCGGGCCCGGCGAATAGCAGAATGCTGAAACCGTCTTTTCGCCTTTTCGCTTGTTGCGGCCTTTCGGAGAAACGCGCGTCTTGGCGCGCGGGGGTGGGCGGGTGAGAAGTGGATGAACTGTTTGAGCATCCTGCGGTTTTCTGATGAGGAGTGACAGACGATGAGAATATGGACGATAGCGGCGTGGATGTTTGTATTGACGGCATCGGGGTGTTTCTCGCCTCGGGGTGATGCCCTTCCGGTTCATACCTATCAATTGAGTGTGGACGGAGGGTCTGACGAAGGGCTTCCCGTTCCAGCGGATGGGCCCGTCTTGTTAGTGAACCTGCCACAGGCCGAACCCGGGTTTGAGACGCAACGGATGGTCTATGTCACGCGGCAGTTCGAGTTGGAATATTACGCCACGAATCAATGGGCCGAGAGTCCTGCGCGCCTGTTTTCGCCGTTGCTGGTGCAGTCGGCCGGTCGAACCGGTGACTGGCGCACGGTTGTCGCGTTGCCGAGTTCCATTCGCGGGGATTATCGGTTGGATGTGGCGGGGGTCGCCGTCCGGCAGGAGTTTCTGCAACGGCCGAGCCGTGTGCGGATGACGCTCCGCGGTCAGCTCGTAGAGCTTAAAGAGTCTCGCGTCGTGAGCACGAAAACATTCGAAGCGGTGGCCCAGGCCCCGAGCGAGGATGCCTACGGGGGAGTATTGGCGGCGAATCAGGCGACCGCAGCCGTGCTCACGCAGGTCACGTCATGGCTCCAGAGCTGTGTGCGGCATCAGCCGGAGTGCAATCGGTGAGCGAGTGGGGTGCCCTCCGATGTGGAACGTCAGGGAGATCATGATGGATTTCCGTATACAGGTGGTTGGTGCAGCAGTGGCCGCTTGGTGGCTGGCGATGGCTATTCCAGGGCTTGCGGCAGGCGAGGCGAACCTCCATCGAGGGAAGCAGGTGTATGAGAAATATTGCCTGGCCTGTCATGGCCCACAGGGGAGAGGGGATGGCACGACGCAGTTCGATCCGCCGGTGGCCGACCTGACATCGAGCGAGGTTCTGATGAAACCCGATTCGCGGTTGCTCCGGAGCATGCATGACGGCCGGATGAATACGGCGATGGACGCGTGGAAGTCGACGTTGTCGGATGACGCTATGCGTGATGTACTGGCCTATATTTTGACGTTTCCCCGGTGAGGATGACGTGATTGAAGGAATGGCTGTCGCGTCATGAGAGCCTCATGGATAACCGGGTTGAGTTTCGGATTGACGTCCGGTGTGATCACGACGTTAGGGTTGATGGTCGGATTGAATTCCGGGACGCATTCCCGTCCTATCGTCATCGGCGGGATTCTGACGATTGCGATCGCCGACGCCATGTCGGACGCCCTCGGCATCCATGTGGCGGAAGAATCAAGAAATAATAGTCCGGCCAGACAGATCTGGGAATCGACCGTGGCCACGTTTCTGGCCAAGTTTGTCATCGCGCTGACGTTCGCTATCCCGGTTTTGGTGGCGTCGCTCGATCAGGCCATTCCCATCAGCATCATGTGGGGCCTGTTCCTGCTGGCAGGACTCAGCTTCTTTATTGCGAGGGCGCAGGGGATCGCGCCCTGGAAAGTCATCGGCGAGCATCTCGTGATTGCGCTCTGTGTGGTGGCCCTCACGCATGCGGTCGGTGATTGGGTCCGGCTGTATGTGGCGGATGGGAAGCCCTGATGATTGCGGCGACACAGCTGATTTGACTGACAGCCTGCAGTTCATCTTAAGATCGTCAGGGACGGGGGGGAGATATGTGGAAACAGCGGGTTGTCATGTCAGCGCTCCTAGCGGTGGGCATGACGTCACCTCTTCTGGCCGAAGACAGGGCTGGTCAGCAGAATCAGTCGGATCGACAACATCGTGTCGTCATGCATCTGAATTCAGGCGATGAGAAAGTTCAGCGGGGAGTATTGAATAATATTCGTCATCTCTACCAGGCGCTCGGACACGATCGCCTTCAACTGGAACTGGTGGTGCATGGGGCTGGACTCGGGCTAGTTACGAAGACGAGGACTACGCTCGGTGCGGAACTGACTCAACTCAAGGCCGAGTATGGAGTGCAGTACACGGCTTGTTCCAACACGATGAAGGCGATGCAGGTCTCGCGGGAAGATCTGCTCGATGAGGTCGGCGATACGGTACCGGCGATGGTACGGCTGATGGAGCGGCAGGAACAGGGGTGGGCATATATCAAGCCGTAGCGGAGAGCTGATGGCTGAAAGCAGGAACTGGGAGGACGCATGGAATCGAAACCGAAAGTCTATCTGTACCACACGGCGGTGAAATGGATGGAGCAGCGCAAAGGCATCATCTCTTGCGCGGGCAAGCCCGATGTACAGGTGGCGACGCCGCCGGAGTTCAAGGGCCATGACGGCATCTGGTCGCCGGAGGATCTGTTCGTGGCGTCGGCCAATATCTGTTTGATGACAACGTTCTTGTCAGTGGCGGAGCGAGCCGGTCTTGCCTTTACTTCCTACGAAAGTGCGGCTGAAGGAAAGCTGGAATTGGTCGAAGGCAAGTTTCAGTTCACGGCCATCACGCTGAAACCGGTGATTACGCTTCCTGCCGGTGGCGATGCCGCCAAGGCGAAAGAACTGATCGAGAAGGCCGAGGCGAACTGCCTGATTTCGAATTCCATGAAAGCTCACGTCACCCTCGTCCCGACCATTCGTTAATCTCTTCGTATTGGGGCATCTTGGGACAGTATGTGAAAGCTGGCTTGGGGTGTTTCTCGCCAGTCGACGTTCGCATGTCCTTCTGCTGTTCCTGTATGGAAGCTAACTTGCGGGGATCATTGAAGAGTTTTCTCATCAGGGTTCCGCGCCGATGGCACATCGCTCGCATTACTTTTCTCACAAACAGATGAGGTGGTATGCGCGTTGGTGGAATCATGCTTAGCCTTCTGATCGGGATTGCGTCAGTGGGGTTCGGCGGTGGCGGATTGAAAGATCTTCCTGCGTCGGGGAAAGAATATGACGCCGTCACCGGGCGAGAAATTTATTCCAACACCTGTATCCGCTGCCATGGGATCGACGGCAAGGGAGCGATGGGGATTCGCCTGGTGCCCAAGCCGGCCGATCTGACCTCACCGGGTATCCAGAGCCGGTTGGATGCCAGCCTCTTCAAACGCATTCATGACGGCAAGCCAAATACCGCGATGGGGGCATGGAGTACGGCGTTATCAGACGACGAAATCTGGGATGTCTTGGCCTATGTGCGGACATTGAAGCAGGAGTCAGGGCGCATAGAATGAGCGAATCTTTTTGGCAGATCATGACTCCTATGAACGGAGAGCGCACGGTCGGTGTTGTATTTAACCGGGAGGTGTCGTGATGGCATGCAATGTTGGCGGGGTTGAACGACCCATTCGCATCGTGGTCGGGATCATTGCGCTGGGGATCGGAGCCTTTGCGGGATTGCCGCCGGTGGGGACCGGTGTGGCACTGGTGGTCGGGACTATAGCCCTGGTCACTGGGACCTTTGGATTCTGCCCGCTCTGGACCGTATTCGGGATCAATACCTGTCCGGTCACTCCTGGGAAGAAGGGCTAGCGAGGAACCGATGCGATCACATCTCTGGACCTTTCTTATCGTAGTGGGAGTTCTGGCCGGATCCGGTGGATGCACACCGACTCCGAAGGTCGCAGCGGGTCCTGTGCAAGGCCATGACAGTGGAGCCCTCACGTCGGCCGATATGGTATTTGCTCCGCCGTCGCCGGATATGATTCCGGGCGATCAGCGAGGGGAACAGATTCGCTTAGGCTACAAAATCGTGGTGGATACGCAGGAGTATGGGCGTCCCTATGTGGGCAATCGGCTGAATTGTACGAATTGCCATCTCGATGCCGGCATAAATCCGAACACGGCATCTTTTGTGGGCATCAGCCGGTTGTATCCGGAGTATCGGGCGCGGGCGGATCGGCAGATGACACTGGCCGATCGTATCAGTGAATGTTTCGAACGCAGCATGAACGGAACGGCCCCTCCCCCCGATAGCTCGAAACTCCAGGCCGTCGTGGCCTACATCGAATGGCTCTCGCAAAACGTGCCGCCGGGCAGTGCGGTGCCGTGGCGCGGGATCCCGCGTCTGACCTCCAATCACATTCCCGATCCTGTAAACGGGAAAAAACAGTTCGCCACGAAGTGTGTGTTCTGCCATGGCGCGGATGGACAGGGGACCATGGCGGCCCCTCCGGTCTGGGGTCCGCATTCCTACAACATTGCAGCAGGAATGGCTCGTGTTTCGGTGGCGGCGTCGTTTATCAAGTCCAATATGCCGAGAGGCTGGGGCTGGACACTGACGGACGACGAGGCCTTCGATGTAGCGGCTTATGTGAACAGCCAGCCGCGTCCGGATTTCCCCGGCAAGCAGCATGACTGGCCGAAGGGCGGTAAGCCGGCGGATATACCGTACTAAATCGTCGCTTGCCAGACGGCAATCGTGCGTATTCGGGAGGTGCGCGATGAATCTTACTGTGGCCTATCACGGCGGCGCACGCTACGACATCACCAGCGGTCGGCATCGCGTAGTGACCGATCAGCCGGAAGAAGACGGCGGCCACAACGCGGGCATGAGTCCTGTCGAGCTCTTCGTCGGCTCGGTTGCCGGCTGTGTCGGCTATTTCGTCGGTCAGTTCTGCGCGCGGCATGACATTTCGCGTGAAGGTCTTGCGGTGGATGCCGAGTGGGAGATGGCCGAAGGACCTCATCGCGTGGGGAAGATGGTGTTGGCGATCCGATTGCCGCATCGTCTCACGCCGGAAATGAAAGAACGCTTGTTGAAAGTCGCCCACGGGTGCACGGTGCATCAATCTTTCTCCGGCGCCCCGGCCGTCACGATCCAGCTCAATCCTCATACCACTGGAGTCCATCCATGAGTGAGTCCGTTTCATCCTCCCGTCGAACACTGTTCAAGCGGATGGCCGAAATTATCGGCGGGCTCGTGGTCTGGGGTCAGGTGCGACCGGCGCCGGCCCAGCAGACGGTTTCACCGGAAACCGGCCCGCAGACCGTGCGGGTGATGCGACCGTACGACGCAGAAACGCCGGTGCGTGAATTCACGTCTTATGTGACCCCGAATCACCGCTTTTTCGTGCGGAGTCATTTCGGTCCGCCCGCGCCTGAATTGATTGCTGAAGCCAATTGGCGGCTCCGTGTCGGAGGGCTGATCGAACATCCGCTGGAATTTACGCTCAAGGATCTTAAGGAGTTCGAACGGGTGACGATCACGGCCGTCGTGCAATGCAGCGGCAACGGGCGGGCGTTCCATCGTCCGAAAGTGCCGGGTGTGCAATGGGAGCGTGGCGCGGTCGGCAATGCGCAGTGGACCGGTGTGCGATTGCGGGACGTGCTCGCCAAGGCCGGCATACGGCCGTCCGCGAAACATGTGCAGCTCCAGGGCGCCGATCGCCCGGTAGTGGCATCCGTCCCGTTGTTTACGCGAAGCATCCCGCTGGAGAAAGCCCTGCATCCGGACACAATCCTTGCTTATGAGATGAACGGGCGTCCCTTGCCGCTCCTGCATGGCGCGCCGTTGCGGGTCATTACTCCGGGCTGGATGGCGGATTCCTGCACCAAGTGGCTGACGGAGATCACGGTGCAGGTGGATGAAGCCAAGGGGTATTACATGCAGACGGCCTACCGCGTGCCGGTCACGGCGATTCAGCCGAACTCCGGTTTGCCGGGGACCTCGATGGTTCCCGTTGAAGCGATGGTCGTGAAGTCGCTCATCGCCTCGCCGGTCAATGGTGACCAGGTCGGGCGGGGACCGGTCACCGTGCAGGGCGTGGCGTGGAGCGGAGAAGCCGCTGTCGCGATCGTGGAGCTTTCGTTCGACGATGGCAAGACCTGGGAACAGGCCCGGCTGGTCGGCGAGGACGAGCCCTACGCCTGGCGGCAATGGCAGTTCCTGTGGAAGCCCAAGGCGGCCGGTGCCGTGACGATCCTCTGTCGCGCGACGGATGCTGCGGGACAGGTACAACCCCAGGAGAGCCCGTGGAATCCCAGCGGGTTCTTGTGGAACGGGTGGGACCGTGTCGCCATTACGGTGGCGTCATGATGACACGGAGCCTTCCACTCATCGGCTTGTTCGTTTTGGGACTGGCAGGGCTGGCGGCGATGACGGCGGCGCAGGAAGACGATCCGGCCTCGGTGAGCGCAGCCCTGGCGCCGCGCGCAGAAGGCCTGATCGTCGCGCGTTGCTCGGTGTGCCACAGCCCCGATCTGGTGGCTCAGCAACGCCTGCCGAAAGACCGCTGGCTGGCCACGGTCGATAAAATGAAACATTGGGGAGCGGAAATTGCCGACGACGAAGCCGAGCTGCTCGTGCGGTATCTGTCCGCCCGCTATCACCCGGCTGCGCCGGATCATCTGCCGCCGTTCGATCATGAATTGAGAAAAGCGGAGCCGCTGACACAGGAGCCTGCGGACACCGGTCCGCTCGTCGGCGTGGCGACAAGAGGGGCGGGCATCTTCGAGCACAATTGTCAGGCCTGTCATGGCACCGGTGCGACCGGTGGTATGGGGCCGAAGCTGGCGAAGAATCCGATCCTGAAACATGACGATCTGTTCTGGGAGACCGTGCTGCATGGGCGGGGGCCGATGCCGGCTTGGGGATCGGTGCTGAGTCAGCAGGATATTGCCGATATTCACACCTGGTTATTGACGAAGTAGCGGAGAGCGGAGTTCACCCGCCTACGCAGGAAGCCACAGCTGTAAAGCTGTGGAGGAATGCGCAGCGGGTGTCCTCCGAAGCCTTGGCGAAGGAGGACAAGCTTCGGCGGGTTCCGCCGAAGACACAAAAGGGCCCACGGCTGTAAAGCCGTGGGGCTCCACCACAGAGGAAAGGAGCGGTCATGAACGTGAGACGGAGCATGGTTGTCGGAGGGGCGTTGCTGACGTTGGTGGGGCTGATGTCGACTCCCCGCGTATTGTTCGGAGCCGATCAGCCGAAGGCGAAGGAGCTGGTCCAGCAGAACTGCGTCCAATGTCACCGGATGGAAGGCCAGGCGGAGTCCCGATTCAATTTGAAGGCGCCCGATCTCATCTGGGCGGGGAGCAAGTATGACCGGGCCTGGCTGATTCGCTGGCTGACCGGCAAGGAAGCGCCGTTGTATGTGAAAGGGTACCGCTGGGATCAATCGCAGGAAGCGCATAAGCACGTGACGGTGTCGGAGGCCGAGGCCAACGGGATTGCCGATTACTTTGCCGAGCACAACAAAGATCCCCGTGTGAAAGTCGGGGCCTTCGACACGGCGAAGGTCTCCAAGTATGAAGTGGCGTTCGGCGGAATGGCCTACAAGGCGCATGCCTGCCTGGGCTGCCATACGATCGAAGAAAACGGGAAGCTCATCGGCGGACAGCAAAGCATCGCGTTGGAAAAAGCCGGTCAGCGGTATAATATGGACTGGCTGTTCCGCTTCGGCCAGAACCCCCAGGATTTCATCACCCACACCGGAGAGTTTCTTGCCGATGCCACGGAGCCGCAATTGCGGGCGGTCATCGGCTATCTGGCTGCGCAGGGCGTTTCTGACTTCAAGTATTACGAGCCCTGGACGGCGCCGGAATTTGCTAAGGCCAGCTCTGGGCGCGGCAAGGTCATTTACAAAGAGTACTGCATGCAGTGCCACGGAGCCACCGGGAAAGGCGACGGCCCGGCCGCAGCCACTCTGGAGCCGAAACCCGCGATTCACGCCAATATCAATTTCAGCGAAGTGCCGACGGAATATCTGTATAACATGATCAATCACGGGGGGGCGGCAATGGGCAAATCCGCCAACATGCCCTATTGGGGCCTGACTATCGGACAGCAGGGTGTGGCGGATGTGATGGCGTATCTCAAGACCACGTTCAAGGGGCCGAAATAGGAAACGCGTGTGAAGCGTCTCTCGTATCTCGTGAAGCGTGAATAGCGCCCGCGAGATACGAACGACGAGGGACGGAGGGTTCATCGATGGCGACGTTTATTATTTCTGGCAGCCGCGGCACGGATGATCCCACGATGGCGACGCTCCCGTTCGTCGCGGCGAAAGCGGCCAAAGAGCAGGGGCACGATGTTGTCCTCTGGCTCTGGAACGAAGCGGTGACGCTGGGACGGAAGGGTACGGCCGATCACGTCCATGGCGTGAATCTGACACCGCTAAAAGACTTGCTTGCCGGGGTGCACGCTGCAAATATTCCCATATGGGTTTGCGGCGCCTGTGCGGTGGCGAGGCAAATCGGCGGAGGGGATCTGGTGGCCGGCGCGGCCATTAAAGGCATGCCGGACTACATCAAGGCGGTTGCCGAGCGGGATCGCAGTGTCGTGTTCTAGCAGGTTGTTCAAAGTGTTTGGGATACCGCTCGTTCGAGAGGGAGAGTCTCACCCGGGAGAATGTTATGGCTGTTGACGGCGAGCCGAACGGCAAAGCGAAGAATAGAAAAGAGGGCCGGAGTGATCGGAATGCCGGGGCTGCCGCCGGCGGCGGGAGCGACCTGTCGGCGGATGAACTGGAAACGATTCCGACGGCGATTCCCAGACAAGGCGACGGCTATCGTCAGCGGCAGAATGGAACCGGGGATGAGATCGCCTATGCGATCGGTGTCGCCGGGCACGCGTTGACGGATGACGACCTGATTCGGATCAACACCCGCAGAGGGTTGCTGACACTTCTGAAGCGGAAAGAGGTCGATCTGGAGGAGGTGCGCAAGACGCTGCTGTATGAGCAGGAGTTGAGGCAGCTTCAGGTCGAACTGGTCCGGTTGCAGCGGTGGGTGCAGGAGAGCGGCCAGCGGATTGCAATTCTGGTCGAAGGCCGCGACGCGGCCGGCAAGGGCGGCACGATTCGCCGCTTTACGGAACACTTGAATCCTCGCGCCATGCGCGTCGTCGCGCTCCCCAAGCCGTCGGATGAAGAGCGCGGCCAGTGGTATTTTCAACGCTATATCCGGCAATTGCCGAACAAAGGCGAGATCGTGTTCTTCGACCGCAGCTGGTACAACCGCGCGGTGGTCGAACCGGTGATGGGATTTTGCAGCAAGAAAGATCATCAGCGCTTCCTGCAGCAGGTTACCGAGTTTGAACATATGCTCTATGAAGACGGGGTGACGATCATCAAGTTCTGGTTTTCCATCTCCAAAGACGAGCAGGCGAAACGGTTTGAAGCGCGCCGACAGAATCCCCTCAAACAGTGGAAGCTGAGTCCGGTCGATGAAAAAGCGCAAGAGCTGTGGGATTCCTACACGCGCTATAAAGAGGAAATGTTCAGTAAAACCCACGCCACATTCAGTCCCTGGATCATTGTGAAGGCGAATGACAAGCAGGCCGCGCGGTTGGAGAGCCTGCGATATGTGTTGAATCTCCTGCCTTACAAAGGCAAGGAAGAGACTCAGATCCGTCTGACTCCGGATCCCAATATCATCACGCGCTTTCATCGCAAGATGGTGGAACTCGATTTGTGAGGAACAGGATTGCGGCCATGACAATCACACGTATGCTGGCGGTTATGTTGGTTTGTGGCGTCGTGAGCGCGTCGGCCTTATCGGCGGCGGAGCGCCAGATGATGCAGCCGCGGGTGCCGGCCGACAAACTGGCGGAAGCGCGCGCATTGGCGAGTCCGTTGCCGGATTCTGCCGAGATCCTTGAGAAGGGCAAGACGCTCTACAACGGCAAAGGCACCTGCTTCAATTGCCACGGCAAAGACGGATCGGGCAACGGCATGGCAGCGGTCGGCCTCGATCCCTCGCCGCGTAATTTTCAGCACCATGGGTTCTGGCGGCATCGGACGGAGGGCGAGATTTACTGGGTGATCAAGCACGGCTCACCCGGCACGGCTATGATCGGATTCAGCGATCAGCTCACCGACGAAGAAATCTGGTCGATCATCCAATACGAGCGCAGTTTTGCCGGAGAGCATGGGCCGGGCATGATGGGGAACAAGGAAGGCATGGGCTATGGAATGGGACCCGGCGGGGGAATGGGCGGCATGGAGCATCGAGGCCCGAGAGGCGGCATGGGTGGATGTGAAGGCGAGGCCTGTAGCCGGTAATGCGAGATCGCCAAATGCGGTGAAGGTGGAACAGTTCTCCTGAGCCGGCTCCTGCTACCACATCAATTGCGCCAATCAGAATTCTTTCAGCTATACTCCCTCTTCTAATGGTTCTCTCTCTTGCGGTCGTCCATCAATCGCACGGACTACGGATTGGCCGGATCATCTGTCTCTTGCTCGGCACTGGTGCCTTTTGCATCAGGCCTCTTTCCCCTCAAGGCCTGGAATGCCCCAGCAGGGCTCTTTCCCATCTCGTGTCCTCTCTGTAAGCACCCATCAAAGCAGCGCAATCGGCGGATGACCGGCTGGACGGGTCTGGCACGAACCTGGCTTTTCAGTTATGAAGAACGTATTCATCACGGAGGAATTGCCATGGAAAACCACGACGCACGATGTTCATCGCAAACTGTTGCCCTTGCCTTTCTCGGTGGCGCCATTGCGGGAGCGGTCGCCGGAATTCTGCTCGCGCCAAAAGCAGGGGAAGAGACGAGGCGTGAATTGCGGGGATATGCGAGAAAAGCTGAGGAAGAGGTGATCGAGAGAGCCAAGGAGGCGCGCGCCGCGCTCGATGAGATGATCGAACGCGGGAAGCATTTCGTGGCGGAGAAACGCGAGGATGTTGAAGCTGCGGTGACAGCCGGCAAGGAGGCGATGAAAGAGCGAATGGATAAATGTTGCAGTTGATGGGGGGCCGCAGCCTGTTGATGGATCACGTTGAGTCGACAGGAGGGAGCGAAGGGTAATGCCGATACAGACTAGGGCGCTGGTTATCCTCGGGTTACTGGTCACGAGCGGAGGGGCGGGTTGTGCGGAGCGAATGCACCATCATGAAGCCGCACGACCGAATCCGTATGTGGAGGCGGATACTCGCCAGGCTATTCCACTTCCCTCGTCGGCAGGCAAGGAACATCGTGCGGTGATGTTGCAGCATTTGGAAAGCATTCAAGTGATCATGAACGCGCTGGTCGAGGAAGACTATGAGTTGGCGAAAGGCTTAACGGAAACACATCTGGGTTTCTTCATGCATCGGCAGGCGATGGCGAGTCAGCAGCCGGAGAGCTTTCCGCCGGCCTATCACGATCTGGCCATGGCCCACCATGCGGCCGCGGAGGAACTCGCCCGCATCATTCCGACAAAAGATCTCAAACAAATCCTGCCGCAATTCAATAACGTGTTGAAAGCCTGTGTGGCCTGCCATCTGGAATACAAACTGCGAAGTTCATAGGGAGGGAGCGCGTATGCCCGAACGCACCATCAGCACCATGTTCGACGAAGACCATGAACGTCTGGATGCGCTGTTCAAATCCTTCCAGACTCTGAAGCGAACCGACTTCCCCAAGGCCAAGAGCGCATTTCTTGAGTTCAAGGCGGGACTACAGCGGCACGTGGTGTGGGAGGAGGACATATTGTTCCCCCTGTGGGAGAGAAAGTCGGGGATGACCGGCGGAGGCCCCACGATTGTCATGCGTAGCGAGCACCGGGAAATCGGGGACCGTCTGGAGTCGCTCTCTCGAAAGATCCAGGCGCAGAATTTGGAGACCGAACGGGAGGAAGAGTTCCTGCTGGATTTGTTGGATCGACACAACATGTCGGAAGAGGAGGTGCTCTATCCTGAAATGGATCACATAATCAGCCCTGAGGAGCGTGAGGCGGCGTTTCGCGCCATGGAGAAGATTGCCTAAGAGCATGATGCAGGGCGGGGAATGAAGTTTATCATGGCTGATAGGCTTGCTCGACGGTCTGGTCTCGTTGCAGGGGTCTTCATCGCGGGGGTATGGATAGGGGGCAGCGAAGGAGCGTCAAGCGAGGCCGTATCGGTACCCGTTGTTGTGGACCAGACAAACAATCCTCACAGTGATCTCATCTTTCGCGCAACCGGTGCAAAGACTTGTTGGGATTGTCATCGGGCGGCGCGGGACCAGAGCCTCAGTCCTGTGACGCTGGATAATGACCTGGTGAGAAATCTTCGGTCGAAAGCGAAGGGCATTCATGGTCCCGGGCGTTTTGCCGATTGTCTTCGTTGTCATGCGGGAGGACGAAAGGGAGTGGAGAAATACTAGCGGACTGCTGAAAGCCTCTGCCGCACAGACGAGGTCAGCCCGGAACAGCGAACACAGAAGGAATTGCGGATGAGAATCTCCTTTGTCGGACTTGCTCTGCTGGGACTTGCGCTCGCTGCCGGGGCTACTGCTGAGGTGACGCGGCCGCAGGCCAATCCGTCCGCAGCTGCTCAAGGCGATGTCGAGCGTGGGCGAGCGGTGTTCAACGGGACAGGCGTGTGTTATTACTGCCACGGTGTCGACGGGCAAATCGAGAAGCGGCCTCAGTTAGCCGCTGACACGGCTGCACTGATAGCCGGCCTAAGCCCTCCGCCGGCCGATCTGCGCAATTCAAAGGCCCTCCATCTAAAAAGTGACAAGCAGCGCGCGAAAGCCGTTCGCGAAGGCCATCCGGGCACAGGCATGTTTCCCGACACGAGGATGACGAATCAGGAGCTTGTGGATGCGCTGGCTTATCTGGCCCTCCTCAGAAAAGAAGGCGCAGCGGCACCAAAGTGACCGCCGTGTTTTGTGACGACGGAAAACGAAATGGAGTGATGCCGATGAATAGATGGGTGATCTGCGCCGTCCTCTCTGTAGTCGTTCTTGAGGTTGCGGGTAACGGGACTGTGATTGGGGCGAGCGACGGTGGGCCGCTGAACGCGGACAAGATCGGCTCGGGCGGGAGTATGTCGATGCGTCCTGCGGGGGACAGCAGCAGAGGCGAGGGACTCTACAATGCCAGTTGCATTGTCTGTCACGGCCCGCAAGCGGCCGGAGGTATCGGCCCTCGTTTGGCGGGCAATCCCGTACTGTCCAACGAGCCGGCATTTTGGAAAGTCGTGTATGAAGGGCGGCACGTGATGCCGCCGCTGAAAGGCGCGATCACCGAACAGCAAATGGCCGACATTCAAGCCTGGCTGAAGACGCTGCGGTAACATGTCCGGCCAAGTTGATCTCTGGCCTCTGCCCCGTTCCTAAGTAGCCATAAATATATATGGCAGAACATATTGCTCTGTGCTAGCCTCGACAAAGAACCTATGGCCGAGACACGCTTTGAGTGGGATCCCGACAAAGACGCTGTAAATCGAAGAAAGCATGGCGTGTCCTTTCAGCGCGCACAATATGCTTTTGCCGACCCTCGACGTGTCATTGCTAAAGATGTGACTCACAGTCAGTCAGAGGACCGCTTCTATTGTTTCGGCGAAGTTGACGGCGGCATCCTGACGGTGCGGTTTGCATACCGGGCTTCCGTCATTCGTATTATCGGCGCAGGTTATTGGCGGAAAGGAAAGGCGATTTATGAGCACGAAAATCAAGTATACCGATGAGCCTCTAGGCGAGCTTCGCGTCATTTCCGATTTTCTTCCTTCTCCGGCTGAATTGGCATTTCGCGAAGAGGGCGTCAAGGTCACCTTGGCCTTGAGCAAGAAGAGTATCGAGTTCTTCAAAGCCGAAGCATCGCGGCATCATACCCAGTATCAACGCATGATTCGTCGGTTGGTGGATGCGTATGTGGATGCGCAACCTCAGTCATTAACTGGTCGCACAGCCCGGCATACTCGCAAACGGGCAGCCGGTTAGCTGCTGGTGGCTACGATGAGTAAAACTGTGACCACATCATTACTGCGATGTCCCCAAGCACCGTCGTGTCCCTATGTGGATAAGATAAGTAAGGGGTTTGGTTCCTTTGCACGGCCACGTCGGATTACGAGCGCATTTACGTTCTATCTGAGGCAACCAAGAGCGTCGCTGCCTACAAATCAGCCGACTTCACGACATCATTTGTCCTTGGTTGGTTTTTGCTCGAGCGTTTCGTAGAGTCGCGTTGGGCTAGTTATCTGGAGGTAGAGAACCGGGAACTAGACCACGGACAAAAACGTATCAACGCAGAGCGGAGAAAGTCATTAAATGATGCACGATCTTATCCAGTATCCGTAAAGCTGCAGTTTCTTGAACTGGCTGGCAAGCTCTCGTTTCGGCAGTTTTCTGATCTTGACCTGCTGCGAGGAAAGCGGAATGAGATTGTTCATCCAAAGAAGACACAAAATGGGGGAATCGCGGGCAAGGGAGATCCTCAGATCTGCACCAAAGCGTTCGAATTGTTGCAGGAGTTTCTGGAATCTGACGTCGGCCTGCATATAACTTTTAATACATCCTATTCGCATCTCGGAGTCTTTGACCGTCAATGAGGTTTAACATCTGCAGGGCTTGTACTTATGTCAGCAGTGTCAGCTGCAAGCAATGGTTTCGGTACTCGCCCGACCGCCGATCAACAGCTTTCTTAAACTGTCGGCAAACTCTTACCAATGCAAATCCGTCCATCAGAAATTCTGCAGCCATGTCCTTCTGGTAGCGCGAAGATCGGATTCAAATCCAGTCAGCTGATCCCAGCGAATTCCTTCGACGAGCTTTGATATACGCACGAGCAACATTTCCACGCGCATTCTCTCCGGCTGCTGATTTGCGCGGTAGCTTTGTCGCAATCGATGGCCGTTGATCCCTTCACCATCTCGGTTGCATCGCGGTCGGTCAGCGGAGTGATGCGAATCAGCCACCGCCAATGCTCTAAAGTGTATCAGGCCGTTCTAACTCACGGTTTCAGACGGCACGACGCTTCTGATGTACGACAAGACGTCGAGCATCTGCTGATCCGTTAACTTGCCTCGAAACCCGTGCATCGGGCTGAAGAGCACGCCGTTGGAAATAGTCACGAGCAATTCCCAATCGGTCTTGGTGCGCGACGCCTGTGATTGCAGATTGGCAGGACGGACGATGAGATCCTGGCTGTCCGGCCCCTTTCCATCCAGCTTACTGCCATGACAGCGCAGGCATTGTTTCTCGTAGACGGCCTGGCCCGTTTCAGGGTTCCCGCGCGCGGTCTGCCCGGCGGCCCAGGAGGATCCGAAGACAATGATCGTGAGCGCACACCCTACGGCAAGTCGTTTCATGTTGGTGCAGACTCCTTTTGTAAGACGTCGTTAGCGTATGACCAGGACGGAACAACCCGCCCGGTGAACGATGCCATGCGACACGCTGCCGAGGAGGAACCGATCTATTCCCTGACGGCCGTGCGATCCGACAATGATCAAGTCGTACCCTGCAGCTGCGGCACACACCGCAGAGACTGGATCGCCAGTCCGGACCTCGGTGGTGACGGTAAAGCGCGGGCCGGCCAAAGCCTGAGCGGTTTCGGCCACGATCTGTTCCGCCTGGCGCTTGTGCTCCTCAGACCAAGTTTGATAACCAGCCATGATAACCGGCTCAACCATCGTGAGTGACGGCACGATCGACAGGATGGTCATGGCCATAGGATTTCTGAACGGGTGCGCCATGAGCCAGGACCGCACACGGGCGGCATCGTCGCGGCCCTCCACGGCCAGAAGCACGCGCGCGACGGGCTTCGCTTTGCCTTTGACGATGAGTGTCGGGATGGATGAGTGGAGCAATACATGGTGCGACACACTGCCGACGAGGAGCTCCGCGAGGCGGGAGTGGTTATGCGTGCCGACGACGATGAGATCAGCCTTGAGGGCGTTGGCGTTGTCGAGAATGAACGCGGCGGCGTGATGCGGTTCGGACTTGGTTTGTACGGAGGGAATGTCGGCGGGCAGCACGGTCCGTCCGCGTTCGACGGCCTGGCGCCCGGCGTCGATCATCGCCCGGCGAAACTCGTCGTACCCTTGCAGGTTGGCCGCTCCGGCCAACAGAGGCGACTGAAACATTCCCAGGTCCGCTCCGTGGACCAGCAGGACTTCGTCCGGCTTGTATAAGAGGCCGAGTTGCTCAACGGCGGCAAATGCCTCATCGGACCAATCGACACCCGCGACAATTTTCATGGCTACTCCCTGTGGTGCATTCCCGGCCTTAGAGGGGGGTATTAGGACTTCGTCCAGTTCACCCGGACCGAGTCCTCGCCCTCGCCATAGTGAATGTCCAGCTCACCATGATAGGCATGTTTCAGTGCCTCGCCGATCTGTCTGGGCAAATGCGAATCCGTGGTCGAGACCACCAGGCCGTCGGGCGTGGATTCGATGCTCATGATGCGGGCGAGCGGGTGCTCCTTATTTTCTTTCATCTCGATGTTCTTGATCACCCCCATCACCTGTTCAGATTGCTGAGAGGCAAAGGTGCCTTTCAGCATGAGCACTCCCTTCGGGCGTTTGTCCTGCAGCCGGTGGCAGGCGGGGCAGACCGTTTCATGTGCGCCGGCCGGCGGGGCGGTCCAGCTCCAGCGTCCTTTGTGAAAGACGGCGCTGCATGTGGGGCACACGGCCGGTTCTGCCAGCTTGCTCGGCAGTTTGTACGAGTCATGTCGGTATTCCTCAACAAAACGGTCTCGGCGGGCCTCATGGCCTCCGGCATTGGGACTGTTGGTCATCGGTCAGACTCCCTTGGTTGAAGGCATGGCGGATCGTGTTCGTCGGGCATTGGGTTCGCCCTGGAAGGCTTCATTGGCCTGGTGCAGGGTGCGGATCACTTCGTCGTCGGTCACTTGCTCGAATTCCTCGAAGAAACAGCCGACGGCGGCGAACGGTTCCGGTGTCGAGAGAATGACGCACTCATCGACGAGTGCACGAATGCGCTCGGCTGTCGAGGGCGGCGCGACCGGCATCGCCACTACGACGCGCAAAGGATTCAGCGCCGCGAGCGCATCGAGCGTGGCAAACAACGTGGCCCCTGTGGCGACGCCGTCATCGACAAGAATCACGGTTCGATGATGCAGTGTCGGCAACCCGCGCCCCTCGCGATAGAGCCCCCGCCGCCGCTCGATTTCGCGGCGCTGCGCGGCGATCAATCCGTCGAGATCTTCTTGAGACAGCTGCATCGCCCGCACGGCCTCCTGGTTGAGATAGACGGCCCCCGTTTCGCTGACGGCCCCGACGGCATATTCAGGCGACTCGGGCGCCGCGATCTTGCGGGTGATGAAGACGTCCAGCGGCAGATGGAGCGCCATGCTCAGCTCATGTCCCACCACGACACCTCCGCGCGGAAGCGCGAGCACGACCGCGTGATGATCACCCCGATAGGTCTGCAGATGGTTGGCTAACAGAATCCCGGCATGGCGACGATCGCGAAACAACATGACGCCTCCCTTGCTGCTACGTCATTCAAACGATACCTGCTGTCTAGAACTCTCCGCCGACGGCACGCACGCCGATCAGGAGCAGCGCGATCAGCACCACCGCGCCGATCAGCCACCAGACGTGCCGATGGTGTGAGTGTGTGTCCGTGTGCCAGTGGATATTCCAGGGAATGTCCAAGTAATGGGGATGGCGAAACATCATCGCCTCCTTTCGAGCGGGTAAGACTGAGAGGCCAGCCGTACGATGTATCGACCTGGGCTCTGTTGCCGAAGCGTCACCTGTCCCGACCTGCTGAGATCCCGTGCGGTCGCCATGGTGCACCTCAACCAACCGGTGTACCGCTAAGAAAGAGGAATAGCATCGACGATGCCAAAGAGAAGAGGGCCTGCCAAAAAAATACAATCAGTGGAGATTCAATGAGTTCGATCATGAACGAAGCCCCGGTGATGCAAGTATGAACTGGGGACTGTTGCGTAATAGGGCAGTGGCAATTGTCGTGCTGGGGAGTTGTTCGACATTGATTGCGCTCAACCCTGCCTTATCAAAGAAGTAGGAGGGGAGGTGAGGCCAGGATAATCAAGAGTTCCCCGCTTCTGTGCTGGACGGTTGGTTCGGGGCTCGGGTCTGGGTCGGGAGCGGAGTGGGTCTGAAGGGATGCGCTTCTATCGCGGTGCCCGTAGGAGGCACGGCTCTCAAAGGAGCCCGAAGACTGAGAGGCGCAGAGTGATCGGACAGGGCTGGAGGTGCCGGGTCGCTCGGATTCACTCCGGCAAGTAAGTGAACAGACTGGAGAGCTCCACACAGAAGCGGGTTGTTGTAGGTCTCCGGCGGGTTCCCCGTTCGGTTTACACTCCAAGCACTCTCTCCAGTATTCCAAATGGAACTGAAGAAGCGACGTTCAGAAGAGCGGATGCGGTGCCGTTCCAAAAGGCAGTATCGGCTCAGATTCGCCGCCGGCGTTTCCGGTGATTTTCCAGCGGCCGTTTTCCTTCTTCAGAAAGTGGACCTCTTCGTACCAACTATCGACCGGACTTCGCAGCTTGGTGTTTTTGGCTGTGCCCCAGACGACTCCGGTGCAGGTCATTTCGGCTATGAGTTTACTGCCGGTTCCTACTGCCCGGATCACTGAAAACGTGTGAAAGCTTTCCAGGTTTTTGTAGTGGTCGAAGAGTTGCGCCCAGACTTTCCGGATGTCGGCCTTTGTGAGGCCGTGGTAATAATAATCATCCGAATACAACGCCATGATGTTGTCGAGATCGTGAGCCTGCATCGCCTGTTCGGCCTGTTCGAAGGTTGAGAGCAGTTCGGCGAGCGTGGCGGAGTCGACTTCCTGAATCGTGCTTGAAGTCGTCTGGGTTTTTGCCTCGGCGTCAGGGGTGAGCGGCATCCAGACACTCAGGCTGAGGGAAACCCCGAGGAGCACCGCGATCCGTCGCATCGTCATCGTAACCCCCTTCTTCGAAAAAGTGATCGTCATACATCTGAGATCTGCAAGGGCGGGGCCAGGCATGAAGATGTCGGATATCCAACACCCTCCTGCGAATTCAAAACGGCGGGTGTCAGAAATATCTGCAAGGTCATTCCCCCTGTTGCAGAAATCACCACGCACGGGCGAGTAGCGGGGAATATCGCGTCACCGTGTCTCTTTCTTCTCTTCGGCCACGGTGCGGTTGCGCAGTCGTTTCACGAGTTCATCATAGGAGTCGGAGTGGATGATCTTGTCGAACTGACTGCGGTAATTCTTCACCAGGCTGACGCCATCCGCGATAATATCGTAGGCATACCAGCGGCCCGCTTTGTTCATGAGGCGGTAATCCATCGGGATTTCGGTTTTGCTGGAGACCAGCCTGGTGCGGACTTCCGCATAGGATCCTTCGAGCCGCTCGCTGAGGTACTCCGTCCGCTCTCCGGAATAGCCCTCGATTTTCCCCGCGTACCGATCGGACAAGAAGGCTTTGAACAACTCGACAAATTCGGCACGCTGGTCGTTGGTCAGCGAAGTCCAGTTGGCGGCCAGGGCGCGCTTGGACATTTCCGCGTAGTCGAAGCGCTCGCCGATGACCTGTTCCAGCAGGCGCCGGCGCGGCATGAGCTT